>JACNLR010000191.1 GCA_014381385.1 Planctomycetota bacterium
TTCGTCTGAACAAATTGAACAAAAGCTTCGCAAAAATCCTGATGGAAAGTATGTCGTACTACAAGCATTACTAACAGAAGAGCAAGTAAAAGAAGTTCGGTCATTGCAATATCGGTGTGTTGGTCTTGAAGAGCGACTTGTTAGGGTATATCCACATGGTGATGTTGGTGGAATGCTCATTGGACTTGTGGGTACTGAGCACACTGGGCTTGCTGGTTTTGAAAACAAATACAACAACACTCTTACTGGCGAATCTGGAATGTTTGTGCATTCACGTGATATAAAAAAGAAAACGGTTTGGGTTTCTCCTGAAGATTTTCAACTCAAAAACGATGGTGAAGACGTCCAACTTTCCATCGACGTAGTCATACAAGATATTGCTGCAACTCGGCTACGAGAGGAAGTATTACGCTACAACGCCGGCGGTGGGAGAATGGTTGTAGTCGATCCTACATCAGGCGAGATTTTGGCCATGGTGGATATATTGAATCCAAGAGAGGGTTGGTCACAACAACCTGAGGATGCCAATCGAAGTCTTGATATCCGCCTAGGTCGAAATAGATGCGTGACAGATCCTTATGAACCAGGCTCAACTTTCAAACCATTTATTTGGTCAGTTGCAACCCAACTTGGTAAAGCAACCCTTAATGAAGTACTGCCAACACCTTCAAGCGCCCCTTACAAAACACCATTTGGTCGTTCTATTCGAGATGCACATTACTACGGACCGTCCACTTGGGAAAAAATACTCATCAAATCCATGAATAGCGGCATGGCGATTGTTTCACAGCGAATGTCGCATGCCCAACTCCAAAATGCTGTTTCGCGCTTTGGTTTTGGAGAACCGACACACATTGGTCTCGGTGGTGAAACAAGAGGGATCGTTACATCCCCCTCAAAATGGAGCGATTACACGCAGACTGCTGTATCAATGGGTCATGAAATTGCCGTTACACCCCTGCAGATGGCACAGGGATTTTGCGCTTTCGCAAGAGACGGAACGGTACCACAACTGCAACTTAAACTCGCAACGGACGAAGATGTCATGTTTGTTCGCGAAGCAATCACTCCCGAGATTGCTGCACTCACTCGGCGAACGATGGGAAAGGTTATGACAGAAGGAACCGGTCGCAAAGTACAAAGCAAACAGTACACCCTCTTTGGAAAATCTGGCACCGCACAATTACCTCGTGCAGATGGCAAGGGATATTTTGAGGATAGATACATCGCAAGTTTCATTGCCGGTGCTCCGATCGATTCTCCGAAACTCATCATTCTTTGTGTTATTGATGATCCAGACAAATCAATTGGCCACTACGGTGGTACTGTCGCTGGACCGGTCGTTCGAGATGTTATGGAACGAACGCTTTCTTATCTCCGAGTTCCGCCATCGGTTGAATATCTCGCAAGCGCAACGGAAAGCGAGTAAGCCTCACACCCAACTCGCTACACTCGCCATGAAATTGGTCTGCCAGTGGCTCCTGTCGCTTCTTTGACAAGCATTACGACGATTGCACTTACGAGCGCAAAACAGAACATGAGCATCGCTGGAAAATACAACTGCAACGCCATCAACCACGCGCTTGCGTACAAACACTCCCAGAGGGCGCCATATCTTCGGATTTTTTCAGCAGCCAGATACGAGGTTCGAGCGCGCGCTAATTTCCAGCGCATCGTCATTGCAAATGCAGCAACTGCAGCAAGCGGCCAAAGAAGACCAGTCACCGACATTCCTTCTGGTAACAGGCTACCCGTTGTTGCCAACGGTCCACTAAAAAGAACCATCGACCAAAAAAGCCAACCAAGAAACACGCCGACCCATCCGCGTATGGAGAGGCGTGGACGTTTGTCCTCAAAATGATAAATTGCGACTGCACACACCATCGCATGTGTCATTACCAGCCACACGGGCAGAGTAAACGTGAGTTCTACATTTACAATGAGCATATGCGATGCATACATGAGCCCGACTGCGACGAGACCAACAGCAGGAATATGTTTTCCAACTACGTTATAGAACAAGATTGCAGCAGCAGTTAAAAGTCCAATTCTCACTGGCCATGCTCCAAGAAAAGATGCGGCAAGCAGTGCAATCAATAGCGAACTTACCATAAGCACAACCGCTTGGGCTATAGGAATCCAACCACTAGGTATCGGTCGATTTGGAAAGAACGTGCTATCGTGTCTTGCGTCGATTGTGTCATTTAACGCACCTGCAAAACCGCAGATGCCCAGCGCAACAACAGCCGTTGCAAGGAGAGACGACCACCAAGGAAGTAAGTAGACACTCGTTCCAACGTAACTCGAATCGTACTTAGTGATTACCAAGATGAGCCAAATATCAGCGATTGCGCCGATGGCAACACTGAATCGAGTCAGTTTCAATGCGGCAATCATGTGTTTTGCGGGTAACGACACATGTACATCGTAACGAGCCGTAGCGTTGATGCGTTGACTCCCTTACCATACCCAATCTCATGCGATCAGATTCAACAACTCCACGCGATAGTTCTAACCTCATAATTGCCATTCTGGTGAGTTCATACCACAAAGAAGTCACAAGTAAGCTACAAGAGGGAGCCCTTAGCGCCTATTTGGATGCCGGAGGTAAGGCGAATAATTGCAGGTCTATCACGGTTGCAGGTGCTTGGGAATTGCCAGTCGTTGCACAAAAAATAGCCTCGAGTGGGCGCTTTGATGCAATTGTCACCCTCGGATGTGTTATTACTGGCGAAACGACGCACGATGCAATCATCGGGCATGCAATTGCGCGTGGCCTTATGCAAACAGCCCTCGATTGGGGACGACCGGTCTCAATGGGCGTCCTCACGTGCCAAACTATCGAACAAGCAAAGGCAAGAGCAGGCGGGAGCTGTGGCAACAAAGGCGCTGAAGCAATGAACGCTGCAATAGAAACCGCCACAACATTGGAAGAAGAAGATGCCAAATAGTCGTGAACTCCGGAAGCAGGTCATCCAACTTCTTTGCCAATTTGATTCTGGCAACGAGGACGTTGCCAAAATCACGCACAGTGATTTTGATGAGGACGAAGGCAACACCAACGAGCCAAACGAACAAGCAAAAAAACTTGCGTGCAAAGTATGGAAAGATCGCATCGCTAGCGATGCACACATCGAACCATTTACGCCAGAGTGGCCCATGCATAGGCAACCCTTAGTGGATCGTAACATCTTACGATTAGCCAGATATGAAATTGTTTCAGGCATGACTCCACCCATAGTTGCTATCGATGAAGCCATTGAATTAGCCGGAATGTACTCCACTGAAAAATCCGCTTCCTTTGTTAATGGCGTGCTCGATGCAATCTTTCATGACAAAGTCCCAAAGCGAAAAGACGATTTGCAGGCTGAGGAAAAATAAGTGGGATTGTTTCGTGCAACTATGTCAGCGATTCGCGGAGGTCTTTCAAAAACACGCTCCGCACTTGCAGCGCCGCTTGCAACTATGCGAGGCCGTACTATTGATGACAAAACTATTACCGAACTTGAGCACATCCTCCTTTCGTCCGATGTTGGGGTTACTACAACCGACGCAATTATCAGTGATTTGCGAACTCAAGCAGCAGCAGGCGCACTACAAGGCAAAGATATTATTGACCTCCTTTCCCAACGGCTTCTGGCTCGGCTCGAAGGGAAAAATCGAGAAATAGCTGTAGCAGAAACCTCGCCAACTGCAATTTTGGTTGCTGGTGTTAACGGGGTTGGAAAGACTACAAGTGTTGCAAAAATCGGATGCGCCCTCAAAGGAGAAGGCCGTACCGTTTTACTCGCAGCTGCAGATACTTTTCGCGCTGGCGCCGTTTCGCAATTGACAACTTGGGCAGAACGCCTTGGAATAGAAATTGTCAAGGGTGAACAAGGCTCAGACCCAGCAGCCGTCACTTTCGATGCTGCATGCGCAGCAAAAGCACGGGGCACAGACGTATTGCTCATTGATACAGCCGGCAGGCTCCACACACAAGAGCCCTTGATGCGACAACTTGAAAAAATACAACACGTTACAACAAAACAGATCGACGGAGCACCACACGAAGTTCTCCTCGTTCTTGATGCGACGCAGGGACAAAACACTTTATCTCAAGCAAAAAAATTCTCGCAATCAATAGATGTCACGGGTATTTTTCTTGCTAAACTTGACGGAACGGCGCGTGGTGGCATTGTTTTTGCGATTGAAGATGAGACTGGAATTCCAGTCAAACTTATCGGTATCGGTGAGCGCCCCGAGGACGTAGAACCATTCGAGCCTAAATCGTTCGTCAAAGCCTTAATTGAAGTAGCAAGATAACCCTTTTAAGACCCTTTGCACCGTAGAAGATGTATCATCCCCACACGTGGCACGCTTATTGAGCATTTCTTTTGTACTGGGTCTTTGCATTTCTGCACAGGCAATAGGCTCAAACACTGAGAACCAAATACCAATCCGTGGAGACCGACTCTCTGGAGTCGTTCTTCCTGTTCGACCGCGTGCGAGCAACATTACTATTAGCGCACTACGTGCAGATGCGTGGACTGTCGATGACACCAAGCGCTTGCTTCTGAATAAAAATGTCAATATAAAAATCGGCGCCTATATTTTTGATGCAGACCAAGCAGTCGTCTGGATTAATCGCATGCCTACAGATGCGGGAGTTATTTCACAAATCGCAGTCTTTATGCCAAAGTTTGCAAAATCAGCCAAACTCGGCGGGCTTGGCGCCGAGGGTGAAAACCTTTTTGTAGTTGGCAGCACCCGTGGGTCTGTTTCCCTTGACGTTGCCTATTT
>JACNLR010000098.1 GCA_014381385.1 Planctomycetota bacterium
GTCGTCCTCACTATCCTTATGGGGAAATCAGAAGCTCAGTTGTCAAAGGGGATAGCGGCATTTTTTGCTGCTTGTGTTTTTGATTACCGATTAGTCATCATAGCAATTCTAGTAGTGCCAATTCTTGCAATCATTCTCCACCAAATTGGAAAACGTGTTCGAAAAGGAACGAAAGATTCGCTCGCGGCCCAGCAAGAACTTTTACGAATTTCAAGCGAAGCAATTCAGGGTTTACGTGCGGTCAAAGTCAACACGTCTGAGGACTCGGTTAGCGATGCGTTCCAAGCAGTGAATAAAGAAGTAGTCGCTGCGAACATGCGCGTTCGAGTAGTGCGAGCTTTTGGAAGTCCCTTAATGGAAATCCTTGCAATAGTAGTGCTCGGTACGCTCGCTGGCATTGCTGCAAAGAGTATTATCAACGGCACACTAGAATTTGATAGATTCCTACTCTCGATTGGTGCACTCGCAGTTGCAGGTGGTTCGTTGCGCCCTCTTACAGGGCTCGTGACCGAAATACAATCGGCTGATGCTCCAGCAGATCGCTTGATGCAGATTTTAGACATGCCACTTGAAGATGAGCTCGTGGGGGAAAAAATACAACGGCATAATACTTCTATAGTATTTGACTCCGTGACCTTCTCCTATGGAGATGATGCAGAGCCTGCATTACAAAACATATCAGTTTCTATCCCTCACGGTCAACGCGTAGCGATTGTAGGACCCAACGGTTGTGGTAAAACCACATTTGTTTCACTCTTGCCCAGATTACTGTGTCCACAATCGGGTTCGGTCTCGATTGACGGGCAAGATATAGCAACGGTCAATGTGCATTCGTTACGGAGCCAACTGGGCGTAGTAACGCAGGAAACCGTACTCTTTCGAGGTACGATTGAGGATAATATTTGTTTTGGCTACGACGCAACTCTTGAAGAAGTTGCAAGGGTTGCAAAACAAGCACACGCAGATGAGTTTATTGAACGAATGGATGGCGGATACGATTCTGAAGTGTATGAATTTGGAACTTCACTCAGTGGAGGTCAACGGCAGCGACTTGCAATTGCAAGGGCGTTACTGCGAAATCCTGCCATATTAATTTTTGATGAGGCGACAAGCCAAATAGATTCAGAATCGGAAGCATTGATTGGCGACACGCTAAACACTTTTTGCGAAGGTCGGACGGTTCTCTTAATTGCGCATCGATTGTCGACCGTACAATCAGCAGATAGAATTTTAGTCTTTGATAATGGCAAAATAATCGGCGATGGGACACACGAAGTACTGTTGAATAACTGTGACTTGTACAGACGACTTGCTGAGACACAACTGGTCACCGCAACCCATGAAGAGTAGCATTGTCTTTTGTTTTCTTTTGGTTCTTAGTTGTGCCCAATCTGAGCAAGAGCCAGTTGAAGGCGAACGCATCATTTCATTAAGTCCTAGCATTACAGCGACAATGGCGGATATCGGTGGGCTTACGTTTGTTGTGGGAAGAAGTGCTTTCTGCAATGTTGGAGATATGGAAATTCCAGCGGTAGGTGATTTATATGAAATTGATTACGAGCGACTGCTCCTTTTGCGTCCAACTAAAGTCTTTGTGCAAAAAACAACTGCTGGTATTGATGCGCATTTGCAGCAGTTGGCGCAAGAAAAAGTTTTCACTCTGCACACTTGGGAATTAGATCGAATCAATGATATCAAATTGTTGCACGATGATTTGCAGTCTCTATTGGGACTGCAAGATAATCCAATGCAATTAACGCTCGATGAAACGGACATTGCGTTGCCAAGCCCAATCTTAGTTATGACTCCAGGATCTGATCGTGGTGCGGGGCTCTGTTTTGGAAAAAACACCTATTTGGACGACGTTTTAACAATGATGGGTGGTACAAACGCTTTGCGTGAAAATGGATGGGTTTCGCTTTCACTTGAGGATATCGCAATCCTGAATCCTGCAGCAATTTTGCTTGTGTCTGATTCCAGTTTTACCGTTGGTGATGGTTTTGCGTCCCTCAATATTACTGTCATTCCTTTTATTCATGAGGATGTTTTGATTCCATCGAGTAAGATTGTCAATGTGGCACGTGCACTTCAACAAAAGTTGGCTGAAAAATGAAAGTCAAAGTAGTTTTCATATTCGTATTGCTACTGGTTTTTCTTCTTGCTGCAGCAGTACTGCGAATACTTATAACAAGGGGAGTCGGCGGTGAGTTGTCACTAGCTTTTCCATCTGGGAAAATTTTGATGTATCGTTTAGTTCCGCTGCTTGCTGCAATAATTGTTGGTTCTGCACTTGGTGTTTCAGGATTGGGTTTACAAGTTTTATTGCGGAACCCACTTGCCTCGCCATGGATTCTAGGTTTATCAAGCGGTGCAGGGCTTGGAGTAATGGCGACAATGTACGCAGAACATACAACGGGTTCTTCGATTATGGGAGGACAAACATTTGGCGCAATTGTCGGTGCGGTTGGCTCTCTTCTTTTGGTTTTTGCATTGTCCCGTAGGCGCGGTGGCATTGATCCGATGACCATGGTACTAGTGGGAGTTGTGATTTCGGTACTTTGCGGTGCTGGGATTATGATTTTTCAACATCTCGTACCGATGGGGTTACGCGGTTCGTTTACAACTTGGCTTATGGGAAGTCTTCCAGAAGTGGAATCTTGGTGGCGCCTTGGTATTCTTGGAGTAATTGTAATTTGCTCCATAGGCTTCGTTGCTTGGTGGGGGCCTACGTTAGATGCTGCGTGTTTGTCTGATGATGAAGCAAAAAGTGTTGGCGTGGACTTGCCAAGGATTCGCCGGCGTTTGTTTTTCACGTCAAGTCTTCTTGCTGCAATTGGCGTCATTCTCGCGGGACCAATCGCTTTCGTGGGCTTAATTGCACCCCATGGAGCACGTTTACTCTTTCATGGTTCACATCGTTCTCTGACAATTGTTACGTCAATAGTCGGCGCGTTACTTTTACTCTGCGCAGATGACATTAGACAGTGTATTGACTTTGGAACTGGACGGTTACCGATTGGCATTGTGACGAGTATTGTCGGTGGTCTTGTATTTCTTGTTTTGTTATTGCGCGGAAGGGGGCGTGTGTGAGGCTACAACTTTCAAATATCGGTGTTCGTTACGGCTCAAGAACTGCAATTCGTTCCATTACTGCTGGTGCTGATGGCGGGAAAATTGTCGCTGTATTAGGCCCAAATGCTTCGGGCAAAACGACCCTTCTTCGCACGATTGCCGGCTTACAAACTCCAACAACGGGAACGGTTGAACTAGACGGTGCAAGAGTAGATAAGTTAAAACCCCATGACCTCGCTTCGAAAATTGCTTGGGTGCCTCGGGTTGCAGAGGTTTCAGATTCATTTACGATTCGAAAAGTAGTGGAACTTGGTCGCTATGCGCTTGGTCCGTCAAGGCAAAGGGTCGAGGATGCACTTGCGAAAGTCGATTTACTCAGTAGAGCCGAAACTCTGTGGTATGCCGCAAGTGCTGGCATGCGCCAACGAGCAGCGATTGCTAGGGCATTGGCGCAGCGCACCCCTGGCGGTGTATTGGCTCTTGATGAACCTACATCTGCTCTTGATCTCCGGCACTTACGCGTAGTTGGAGAAATATTGAGGCAGTGTGCTTCTGAGGGAGATATTGTAATTGCAGCAGTGCACAATATTCCGTTTGCCCTTGATATAGCGAGCGAGGTACTGGTATTGCGGGATGGTCAGTTGGTTCTTGCAGGGCAGACGAAGGCTGTGTTGACTCCAAGCTCTCTTGGAGATGTATTTGGGGTTGATCTGGCTTGGGCTACGGACGAAGCCGGAAATCGTCATCTTGTGCAACCATAACACCCCAAGGATTCCTCTATACTGTTTGGTATGAAGGGCGTTACATTTATCATCATCTTGAGTGTTGTTTGGTCCATCGTTTCTTCGATTATCGAGAAGCGTAAAGCAGCCGCTAAAAAAGAAGCAGGTAGGCTTGAATTGAGTGGGCAATCGCCAGCGCAGTCTCAACAACCCGTGAGCGTTAAGGTGCAGTCTCTTCGAAGGCGAAAGAAAGCAGAGCCAATCCCCGCGCCTGTTTCAAAGAAAAGCCAAGGCTTAAAACCAATTGTTGATTTGCATAAGAAAGAGTGCCCGTTACCACCACGGCAGGCTAGGCGATCTCGACCTAGCACATCAAAACAAATCGCTGCACTACTGAGTAATCGCCGTAACGTGCGCACTGCCATAGTGTTAGCCGAAATCCTCGACAAACCGATCTCCCAACGCTAATCCATTTTTTTCCACCCATTTTCTCCTCTGAGACTTTTTTTAAAAAAAAGTCTCAGAGGCTGTTTTTAGGCCAGAAAAAGTCTCAGAGGCGATTTTTGGGCTAAAAAAAGTCTCAGAGGTAAAAAGATGGTTGGGGTGGAGAGTTTTTTACTCTGAGACTTTTATTCGCGAGAATATCGTGAGATGGGTGCAGTTTCGGGTAAGTTAGGTATACTTCCCCGCAACATTGTGGAGAACAACGCATGATTGATATTCGAAAGTTAAAAGAACTTGTAAAACTGATGGTAGCAAATGATTTATCTGAAATGGATTTGCGAGATACCGATGAGCAAGTAACAATTCGCAGGCAAGGGGACAACGTCGTAACAGTTCCACAAACAGCGCCTGTAGCAACAGTTGCAGCGGCACCAGCCACAGCAGTCGCGGATGCCCCGCCAGCCTCCGCTGAGCCTGAATCTCATGATGGTGTAGAGATTGTAAGCCCAATGGTTGGCACTTTCTATACTTCTCCAGATCCTG
>JACNLR010000204.1 GCA_014381385.1 Planctomycetota bacterium
CAACTGCAAAATCATGGTCCCGTTGATCGTGCGCTAGGACAGCCATAATTGAGACGTGTCCGTAACCCATTAAAACATAATCTGCAATCCAAATTGGAATTCGATTTCCAGTTACAGGATTAGTGGCATGCAGACCTGAGAAGACACCTGATTTTTCTTTTGAATCCGCCATGCGATCTACATCTGCGCGGTTTTTTGTTTCAAGAACATACTTTTCAAGTATCTTCGAATCAAAATCTGCTGGAGGTGAAGCAATCAGCCCTTCAACAATCGGATGTTCGGGTGCGAGCACTATAAAAGTCGCGCCAAAAAGTGTATCAGGCCGAGTTGTGTAAACACGGATGGATTCCTTTCCCTCCACAGGAAAGTCAACATCTGCACCTTCACTTCTGCCTATCCATTCTTGCTGCATCCGCAACGTTGAATTTGGCCAATCGAGTCCTGTCAAATCTTCTAGTAGTCGATCGGCAAAAGCTGTGATACGGAACATCCATTGTCGCAGTGGTCTACGTGTAACTGGAAAGCCGCCACGTTCACTTAAGCCGTCAATGACCTCTTCGTTTGCAAGAACGGTACCTAACTTTGGACACCAATTAACAACCTGTTCTCCAAGATACGCGAGGCGTTTGTTGTTTACATATGCAGTTTTTTCTTCCTCGCAAAATGCAAACCACTCGCCTTCTTCAACGGAAATAGTTCCTGCATCTAGTCCTTTAGTGAGCGTTTCGATTGGTCTTGCTTTTCGTTCCTTTGGGTCGAACCACGCGTTGTACGCTTGAAGCCATACCCACTGCGTCCACTTGTAATATTCTGGATCGATAGTTGCAAACTCTCTGGACCAGTCGTAACTAAAACCAATGCGCTGCAACTGCCTGCGAAAAGTGTCGATTGCTTTGCGTGTTGTAGTTGCTGGGTGTACACCGGTTTCGATTGCATATTGTTCTGCAGGTAAGCCAAAGGCATCCCAACCCATAGGGTGTAAGACATTGTATCCCTGCATCCGTTTAAACCGCGAAATGATATCGCTACCGATATACCCAACAGGATGACCGACATGTAAACCAGCTCCACTTGGATAGGGGAACATGTCTAAACAGTAGAATTTCGGTTTCGATGCGTCAAAACTTTCGTCTGTTGGATTCCCCATCGCATAAACAGTATCTTCTGCCCATTTGGATTGCCAACGTACTTCTAATTCATTAGCAATTGCAGCACAATATTTGTGCATTACCGTTGTTTCAGGGGTTTGCATAAGAAGCGCAGGATACCGTGATTTGCTTATCTTTTTGCGGCGAGTGCTCTAAGATGCTTTTTAGTCTCACCAACGAGATAGAAACTGCCCATGACACAGATGATGTCATCTCTGCTTGCGGCTTGAGCCGCAATTTCGAGAGCCTCTGGCAACGTGTCCGCTATTTGTGTCATTTTTCCACTGATTTCAGTAAATTGTCGTTGTAGAATTTTAGGTTCTGCGGCGCGAGGGTTACCTTGAGCCTTGGTGAATATGATTTTGTCAGCCCCAAGCGAGATTTTATGCAACATTCCCTCTACATCTTTGTCTTGGCAACAACCAAAAACACAGACCATGGAGTCGTAGGGGATGTGTGCGCCAATAGATTTGATGAGTGTTTGTAATGCGGTTGGATTGTGTGCACCATCAACAATAATTTTTGGGCGTTCCCACACAGTTTCCATCCGACCTTGGATGTTCGTTTTTGCAAGCGAGTTATACAAATCCAAATCATCGAACTCATATCCTAATTTTTTCAGTTGATCGATTGCAGAAATTGCCAATGCACAGTTTGTTGCTTGGTGTTCGCCATTTAGTGGGACTGGAATATGCATATATTGCGAGTCTTCAGTAATGACACAAATGCGAGTGTGTTGCTTGCCATCCGTGCCCCCACCGAACCGCGCGCTAAACTCGATGTCGTTAGCAATTACTTTCACTTCTGTACGCAACTCTTCTGCACATTCTCTTAATACCGAAGTTACTTCTTCGGTTTGGTGTGCGCTAATAGCTGGAACAGCAGTTTTGAAAATACCAGCTTTTTCACGTGCAATTTCTTCAACAGTGTTACCCAGAATATTTGTGTGGTCAAGGTCTATTTTTGTAATAAGAGAGATCAGCGGAGTGATTACATTTGTTGAATCAAGACGACCCCCAAGCCCAGTTTCGATAATTGCTATATCGATTGCTTGATCTGCAAATTGCTTGAATGCAATCGCAGTCATAAGTTCAAAGAAGGTTGGTGTTACTTTTTCTTTTCTCGCAGCAGCGACGACATCTTTTAGAATATCGGTAAATGATTCTTCAGAAATCATCTCACCATTTACAACGACTCGTTCTCGAATATCGGTGAGGTGTGGCGAAGTATATTCACCAACGGTGTACCCATTTCCGCGAAGCATTGCAGAAAGCATTGCAACGGTAGAACCCTTGCCGACGGTGCCCGCTACATGGATGAGCGCTACTTTATCCTGAGGATTACCAAGGGCGCAGAGCAAGGTTCGCATACGATCGAGTTTGAAGGTTGTCTCGTCGTATTGGACGACTCGCATTCGCTCAAAATCAGTTTGTTCAAGAAGGTATTCAACAGCGCTTGAGAAGGTCTCAATCGCGCTTGACTTGCTCTTAGTAGCGGGTTTTCGCTTAACAGCAGACTTTTTTGTCGATTGTTTTGCGGTTTTCTTTTTTGTTGTTGTCTTTGAAGTAGGCATAGCCGTGCTATTCTACCATAAATGCGATTCAGTTTCAACTAAGCCGTTGTAAATCGTTGCCAAACAACAACTTACGAACAAAAAGAGGAATTTTCAGATATGCCCAAAACTGCACTGTCACTCGAATCTTGGCGCGTTTTGCGAATTCAAGGTGAGTTTGTGGAAGCTATTGATGCACTTTGTAATCTACCACCAGCGGTGACCGTATTTGGTTCGGCTCGGCTCCCAGAAGATAACCCCCACTATATTTCTGCAGTGGAGTGTGGCAAGTTACTCGTTGTTGCCGGTTACGCAGTGATCACAGGCGGTGGTCCGGGCATAATGGAGGCGGCAAACAAAGGCGCATTTGAGCAAAATGGAACTTCTGTAGGCTTGAATATTTCGCTACCAAAGGAACAAAACGCAAATCCATACCAGACGTTGGAGTTGGACTTCAGATACTTCTTTATCCGCAAGGTTATGTTCGTTAAGTATGCACGTGGTTTTGTGATTTATCCGGGTGGTTTTGGAACGTTAGATGAATTTTTCGAATCTCTAACGCTTATTCAAACACTCAAGATTCAACCTTTCCCAGTAGTTCTTGTTGGTAGAGATTTTTGGGGGTCGCTTGTTGATTGGATGCGCACAATGCTCGCTGAACAATTTGAAACAATTGGCCCCGATGATTTAGATTTGTTTTCACTCGTTGATACTCCTGAAGAAGCAGTGAAAATCATCGACGATCACTATACGGGTCGTAAAAAGGTTGGCGAGAACCTGCCCCGATTTGAAACAGATGAAGACGAACCAACGGGTGAAGGCACTCGTCTTGGAGTACCGCCCAAAAGGCCACAGCGCTCATGAGCGATATGCCCATCTCAAATGAAGATGAACCGATTGTAGAAGTTGCCGAGGTTGTTTCTCCAGAGGACCAGCGAGTTGCAAATTTGATGGCGCATACGATAGATATCCCAGCGCTTGCTACAGCGGTAACTAAACAAAAAGCAGCGGATGCTGCGGACACGCTTGAAGATCTCAACGACGAAGAAGCTGCAGAAGTTATTGAATTGATGGAAGATCAGGCAGCAGCGGACGCGCTTGCTGAAATGGAAATTCCACTTGCAGTGACAATTATTGAAGATCTTTCAGAAGACAGTAGAACAGAGTACGCCTCCAGATTGCTCGAACTCCTTGCACCAGATGATGCAGTTAGCATCATCCGTGGTCTCGATGATTCTATGACCGAGCCGTTATTTGTTGCAATGTCAGTTGGGTACGCGCGCACGTTGCGACAACTCTGTGACTACGAGGAGGAATCTGCTGCAGGAATTATGACTACCGATTTTGTTTCGTTACCAGAGGAAATGACAATTAACCAAGTAGTTGAACTGTTACGAGAACGTGCACTGCCCGAGCACGTTCAAGACTTGCCGGTTGTTAACAAAAACGATGAACTTGTTGGTATTGTGAGTTTGCGTGCATTGCTTATAGGGCTATCTAGCGAAACAGTAGCGCAAACGATGGAGCATAAAGTTGCAGCTGTTCACAGCGATACAGACAGAGAGCAAGTTGTACGCGAGTTTGATAGGTATGGTTACGAAATGCTCCCAGTAGTTGATACAACTAATAGGTTGCTTGGGATTATTACAGTCGACGACGTGATCGACATTATTGAAGAAGAACAAACCGAGGACGTGCAAAAGACTGTAGGCGCAGGAGCCTGCGAGGCTGTCTATTCTGGAATCGGCGACAAATTAAAAGGTAGGATGCCTTGGCTCTTTGTTTCAGCAATAATGATGTTACCCGCGACGTACGTTGTCCTAGGTTTCGAATCTATGATTAAAGAAGTTGCGTTACTTGCAGTATTTATGCCGCTAATTGCAGCACTTGCTGGGAATGCCGGTCATCAAGCGCTTGCCGTTACATTGCGCGGTATCGTGTTGGATGAGGTTCGCCCAGACCGTATTTTACCACTGATGCGGCGTGAGTTTACAGTTGGCATTGTTACGGGATTATTGATTGGTGGAGCAGCGGCGCTTTTGCTTTGGTTGTTTGGCGATGGAGAATTGGCA
>JACNLR010000192.1 GCA_014381385.1 Planctomycetota bacterium
CCTGCATCGTGTAATGACTCTGACAACATCGTTGTAACTGGCTCATGTTCCCCTGTGGATTATGCTTCAAGCGTAACTCCAAAATCACCACTCGGGAGCGTAAAGTCGCATCCGCAACGATGGAGCTTGACTGCTTGTTTTAATTTGAGTAATCGCACAGCGACAAACCTCGCCGGTGGAAAATGTTCTAAAATAGGCCTAATAATCGGCGCTAGCCGTCTTCGTACGTTTCCAAATGTTGTTGAGCTACTCATAGAGGCTTCTGACCCTTGATATCGGCCAACTGTTCGTCCCTCATGAGTAACTCGGTAATAACATTATCTGCAAAATGTAGCCCCTTGGTAGTTAAAATCAACTTTTCACCCCTCCAAGCCAATAAACCTCTCTGAATATTCTGATCGATAACCGCATCTCGCCAGCGCAATGGCGATTGAGCAAGCAATCGATTAACCAAAGATCGTTCCATCCCTTCAAGCAGACGCAACCCCATCATAAAGGATTCGCCAGCTTGTAAATCCACATCTACGATTTCGACATCTTCAACTGCGGGTAAATTCAGATTGTTAAGATATGCTTTGAGACGCGGCGAATTTTTCCAACGGCGCCCATCAATGTGACCAGCAGCGGCTGGTCCAAATGGCCACCAATTTTGGTTCTTCCAGTACATCACATTATGCTTGCATTGGTAGCCCTCTTTTGCAAAATTACTAATCTCGTATTGCGCGAATTCACTTTTCGCAAGAATATCCGAGACCGAATCGTACATGTCTGCTTCAACATCATGCGTTACCCTTGTTACCGTTCCATTATCAAGCCGTGTTCGAAGAGGTGTATTTGGTTCATACATAAGTGCATAGCAGCTGATGTGGGTCGGCTCAAGTGCAATTGCCGTTTCCACATCCTGTTGCATTTGTTTCAGTGTCTGAGTAGGTATTGCATAAATAAGATCTATGCTCACGTTTTGAATACCCGCCTGTTTTATACGCGAAACCGACCGAGCAACGTTCTTAGGGTCATGCCAACGCTCAAGTTGCGTGAGTAAATTTTTGTCAAATGATTGAGCGCCAATACTCACCCGATTGACGCCGTGCGAGACGAGAATGGAAGCCTTTTGCGCAGTAACTGTTTCTGGATTTGCTTCTAACGAGAATTCAATATTTGGATGCATCGGAAGATGTTCCTGAATTGCAACTAACATTTCCTGAAGTAACTCTTCTGAAAGTAAGGTCGGCGTTCCGCCCCCTATAAAAATGCTTTGCAATGGTTGCATCATTGGTCCCACAAAAGCAAGTTCTTTAATCAGTCTGCGTACAAAGACTTCATGCTGTTCCTCTTTTCCTACAATGCTAAAGAAGTCGCAATAGTGGCATTTGTGAAAACAAAATGGAACGTGGATATAGGCACCAATTGACTTCGAAGCTTCCTTTATCCACGGAAATGCAGTCGTAACGCTCTCTATCGCTAAATAATTAGGTTGAAAGGAATTGCCCAAAATGGTAAACTGGGGTAATTGATTGGAAGGAAATTCAGTCACAAGGGGATTTTACTCGCAGGAGGCGTATGTGATGGCAATTCAACTCATAATGACATGTGACGATGGAACAACACGCTCTTTCGATCTTCAACAGGGTCGAACGACAATTGGTAGCCGTCGCTCGTGTGATTTGCACGTTGCCATCCCCTCTATTGCCCCCCTTCATTGTGAAATTACTATTGAGAAAGATGGAGTCAACTTACTCAATCGTGACCCTGATGCCGACACATTCTTAAATGATACGTCGATTAACACCACTGAACTTATGCACGATGATCGTGTTCGCATCGGACCGGTCGAATTTACCGTGAACATTCGCGATGATGAAACGGTCATTCATCGCCACTAATTCTCGCTAGAATACCCTATATGGACTCAACTAAAAACACCGCGATTGTCGGGCTTCAATGGGGCGATGAAGGCAAGGGCAAAATTGTAGATTTACTCACCGCAAAGCACGATGTTATCGTGCGGTATAACGGTGGCGCAAACGCTGGCCATACGGTTGTTGTAGGCGACGAAAAATATGCGCTGCACCTTATTCCATCGGGCATACTTTACGATGATAAACAATGTGTAATAGGAAACGGCGTTGTAGTTGACCCCGTTAAACTAATTGAAGAAATAGATACGTTACGCGATCGAGGAATTGAAGTCGGAGACAATTTAAAAATATCAAACCGCGCTCATGTTGTCATGCCCTACCACAAGGAACACGACGCAGCACTTGAACGAAAACTATCGCAAGTTGCAGGCAAGGGCGACCAATCCATCGGTACGACAAAACGTGGTATTGGCCCAGCATACGCAGATAAAATCCACCGAGCAACTGCGATACGGATGGGTGATTTACTGCACTATGATGCCTTACTTGACACGCTAAAAGTAACGTGCTCTATACGCTGCGCTGAATTGTCCGCCCTTGGCGTTGACGCGCCACCGCTTGATCCGATTGCGCTCGCTGATGAATTCGCCGCGTACGGCAAACGACTTGCACCGCACATCATTGACACTGTGTACGAATTGCACGAGTGCGTTCAAACTGAAAAAACTATTCTGTTTGAAGGCGCTAACGCATGTCTGTTAGATATTGACCACGGAACATTCCCATACGTTACAAGTTCGAATTGTTCAGCCCTTGGAATTCACGCTGGCACGGGTCTTCCGGGAAAGTGCGTCAACGATGTTCTAGGCATTATGAAGGCATACTCCACGCGAGTTGGCAGTGGGCCATTCCCAAGTGAAGAACTTGGCTCTATTGGAGAAAAAATACGCGAGCGTGGCAACGAGTTCGGAACAACTACCGGCCGCCCAAGAAGATGCGGATGGCTTGATCTCGTTGCTGTGAAATATTCTGCAATGATTTGCGGCACAACGTCAATTGCCTGCATGCTTCTTGACGTACTTAGTGGATTTGACGAGCTGAAAATTTGTGTTGGCTACCAGATGCCAGATGGCACCATCAGCAATCGATTTGTACCAGACGCACGCTTACTTGCTGAAGTGAAGCCTCTATACGAAACCTTCGCCGGTTGGTCAGAAGAAATAGATGAAATTACTTCACCAGACGATTTGCCTGCGAATGCGAAAGCCTATTTGGATTTCATTTCTGAGTATCTTGAGCTACCTATATCAATAGTCAGTGTTGGACCAAAACGTTCGCAGACCGTTATTTAACTGCACCAAATTTCCGTGTACGAGATGCAAATTCTAGAATTGCCTCATCGAGCGAATCCCCATCGAAATCTGGCCAGCACTGCTGTGTGACATATAGTTCCGTATATGCAATTTGCCAAAGCAGGAAATTAGATACACGAAACTCTCCTGCAGTTCGAATAAGTAAATCTGGATCGGGCACACCAGCGGTAAACAACCGTGACTCCAATGCTTCTTGGGTGACTTCTACACCATCGCGAACGATTTGGCGCATTGCGTGTAGGAGTTCGCTTCGTCCGGAATAGTCAAGTGCCAACCCAATCTGTAACACTTCACCCCCTTCTGTTTCTTTATTTGCTTTATCGAGCGCTTCTAGCACATCCTCCGAAAAGTTCTCGCGTGATCCGTAATGCACAAGTCGTATCCCTTGCTCGGCGAGTTCTGGTACTTCACTTGCAAGTTGCAATAGAAGCAATTCCATAAGTGCTCCTACTTCTTCTTCGGGGCGTGACCAGTTTTCAGTAGAAAACGAGTACAGCGTAAGGTAGGAGACTCCCAACTCTACGCATCGTTGCACAATCTTCTTTACGCTTTTAGCGCCTGCAATATGCCCTTGTGAGCGAGACATTCCCTTCGCCTGTGCCCACCTGCCGTTTCCGTCCATAATAATTGCAATATGGCGAGGTATATGCTCTTTATGAGACATCAACTGCTCTTTAACTTCTCTAGAATCCATCATTAAAGCATTCTACCGCAATCCACTATTTCTCCTCTGAGACTTTTATTTGGCTAAAAACACACTCTCAAAATGTCCGTTTTTAGCTCAAAACTCTCCTCTGAGACTTTTATTTGACCCAAAATTTCTTCCTCTGAGACTTTTTAAAGGCTAAGAATGGCTATTATTTCGTAGCTCTTTTATACAAATAAAAGTCTCAGAGAGGAAAGGGGGAGTTAAAAAAAACCCGCCCCACCATGTCATTTTGCGGATGAGCGTGGCGAGACGGGCAAAAAATCTACAAGGGTACGTTAGTTAGGTAATTTTTCAAAATATAGAATCTTCGGTTTATCAGAAGGCGAATTTACGTTCGACCGGTCTACGAGCATTACGTACCTACTATCATCGATGATGTAATCGAGGTCTGTAGCGTCCCAAGAACCATCCACTGGGTTGCGTTTGAAGGTTCGGATGCGCATGTACACCGTAAACATATCACTCGTTGTAGTAATTAGGTTTGATATGCCAGATTGCAAGAGTGTTTGCTCCTCAGCATCAAAACTTACTTCGTCGTACGCTGTTGTTTCCGTTCCAAGTGGCGCTCCAATTATTGGCTCGGAGTCAATTTCCCAGCCTGCGTATGGGTCAAGAGCAGCGAAGTCAATACGCCACGCATCTGGTTGAATAATTGCTTGGTGGTCGCCCTCTATATGCCATGGCTCAAGGATTACTTCGCCACCGAGTTCGCTGAAAACTCCCGCTTGATTCAACATGCCAATTTCAGCTGGCGACGAGAACCCGCGTGTAGGAGCGGAAGGGCGGCGGGGAGGGGGAGAGGCGGAA
>JACNLR010000048.1 GCA_014381385.1 Planctomycetota bacterium
ACCCGCTGCAAATAGATTTTTATGCTGCAGCTACATTGCAAGAAAGCGCGATTAAGAAATTGATGGAATCGCAATTCGATGAAGTGCAGTAGTAGACTTGCTTCCGTTGTAGGGATTGGGTTAGTTTTTATAGCCGTCGTGTTCCCAGCGGTTATGGCGCTTTATACTTTTGTAGAAGGCACCCAACAGATCGGCGTACATTCTTTAGCGTCAGTGCCAATTATTCTACGAACTATCGCATGGGCTGTAGGGATTGCGATTGTAGCCACTGGCATTGGTTGGCCAGCAGGAATCCGAATCGCATCGTTGCAACCGTATAGCAGAATCGCCATGTATGCCCTACTCGTTGTGACACTTGTAATACCAGCGTATGCAATTTTTTATGTTTGGTGGCAAACTTGGCCATCTGGCAGCGCCCTGCACGAGTACGTTGTTGCAAACGGCATGCTAGGTATTGCTACAAAAGTATGTCTTGCTTTTGCACTTATCGCTTGGTCTTGGCCGATTGCAGCTTTGATAGCAGCGGCGTTCGCTCAAAGCGACAATTCGATTGCTGTGTTAACTCAACTTGATGGAAGTTCGCGTGTAAAAACGTGGGCAGTTCGGCTCCGTAACGATCAAAAAGGAATCCTCCTCGCATTACTCTTGGTAGCGGCGTTCATTGCTGCAAATACAACGTGTTTTGACCTCGCCCAAGTTGTAACGATTGGCAATGAATTGCGTAGTGTTGTTGCCTCTGGCGGTACTGCGATTACTTCTCCGATGCTAAGTTTCGTAGGCGTTTTTATTGCAGTGCTCGCAGCTTTTTCAATAGTACGGTTTGTTCCAGCGAAACATGTAGCGACAACATTAACGCATCGTTCTTCCATACCAGTGTTATCACTATGGCTGCTTGTTTCTGGGTTGCCTCTACTCATCGCAATTATCGTTACAGGAAACGCACTGCCAGAGCTTTGGAAATTTTACAGTGGTGACATTCGGCTTAGTGTTGTTATAGCATTTGCAGTCGCTGCATTAGCTGTTGTTCTAGTATTGTCATCTTCGTTGATGCATCTCTCAAGAAACACTACTACGAGAGCAATTGCGAGCGTACTTGATTTCATTTGGGTTGTTGCAGCGTTCTTGCCATCGAGCGTCGTATCTTCTGCACTAATAGCCGCTTGGTATTCCACCGGATTTGACTTTGTTTATCGCACGCCAGCAATTTTAGTCATTGCGCATTTTGCCAAGGTCGGTTTTGTTGCTTCCCTCGCAGGTCGCTGGGTCGCATCGTGTCAGAACACCAAAACACTTTGTGCAGTTGACGGGCTTGCGTCGCCTTGGTTATTGATTAGAGCAACGATGCAACGTATACAAGTTGCCTCTGCTCTCGTTGTTGGCATTGCGTTTGCAGTTTCACTTGGCGAAATTGCACTCACAAGTCAATTGTCCCCTCCTTCGTCGAACCAACCAATTGCGGTAGCACTCTTGAATGCTATGCATTACCAACGTCCACAAATAGTGACGTCTGCTCTTTTTCTCATTATTGCAGTAGCTTGTGTAAGCGGAAGTTTGGTTCTAGTTGTAAACAAAAAGTTTGCCTCTGTATTGATTCTTGCGTTTCTTGTTTCGTGCGGACCACAAGAGCAAGAACCAATTTCTTCTGCGACGCTGATTGGAGGTGTAGGCAAAGGAGATGGAAGATTTATAACTCCAAGAGCGATCGCATCGAACGATGACATTCTTGTTGTTGTTGATAAATCAGGCAGATTGCAGCGGTTTAACCACGATGGTACGTTTTTATCCTCTTGGAATTTGCAATTGTCTGGGACAGGATTTCCAACGGGCATTTCTATTGATGACTCTGGGCTCATTTGGATTGCGGATACGCACCAACAACGCGTACTAGTGCTCGACCAAGATGGAAACGAAGTAAGGTCATTTGGCGAATATGGAACGGGTGATGGACAATTTTTGTATCCGACCGATATAGCGTTTGGGAATGACGGCGAGATTTATGTATCCGAATACGGTGGGAACGATCGGGTTAATGTTTTTACACGCGAGGGCAAATTTCAATATTCCTTTGGTTACTTTGGTTCTGACTTAGAGGGGTTTCTCCGACCGCAGTCCATAGCAATTTCACCCTCGACTGGAAATTTGTTTATAGCAGACGCTGGAAATCATAGAATAGTTGAACGAACTACGCACGGCGAAGTAGTGCGAGTAATTGGAACTGCAGGGAGAGGGCAAGGGGAATTGCTTTACCCATACGGTATCGTTTTTGATACGCCCTCTACCTTTTTAGTCGCTGAGTTTGGAAACAATCGGCTGCAGCGGTTCTCCGCAGATGGTGTTGCACTAGAGATGTATGGTGGAGCTGGAGATGCTGTTGGATTATTCAAAACACCTTGGGCAGTTGAGTTGGGACGAGAGGGGGTTATCGTTGCTGATACCGGCAACAACCGCCTCCAACGGTTGCCCGATATGATGGTCTATTAATGATGCTACCGATTCAATTTGATCGCCCTGGCTGGCTCGTTTTACTCTTGCTGATCATTCCAGTGATAGCTCTTGCTTGGGGAGGGTTAACCCGTAGTGGTTCAAGAAACCGTGCTATCGCTTCAACGATTACAAGGTGCCTTGTTATTTCTTTGCTTGCTGTTGCAATTGCAAAGCCAATCTGGGAACTAACGGGCAAAGGTGTTTCCGTAATAGTAGTACTCGACCGGAGCCAGTCTATCCCTCGCCAACTACAAGAGCAGGCAGTGGAGGTCTTGCAAAAATGGACTGCGCCTGAGAAAAGAGGTGAAGATAATCGGTTAGCAGTCATTAGCGTTGGTCGAGACAGTGTGATTGGTTCAATGCCCAATACGCTCACAGTTTTTGAGCCAGCGGCAAATGATCCAGTTGGGAATGCGACGAATTTAGCAAAGGGGGTTCAACTTGCGATGGCGTTACTCCCGCAAGATACGGCATCAAGAATTGTTGTTGTATCAGATGGGAATGAAACCGACGGTCTCGTTCGTTCAGTTGCAAACTTAGCTAAAGCAAATGGCGTTCCCATCGATGTTATTCCTCTAGAGTACGACCATCAACAAGAAGTGATAGTTGAAAAAATAGTTGCCCCTTCCCAGACGAGAGTTGGTCAGTCCATCCCGATACGGATTATTCTGCGAAGTGTTGCTCCGTCCAGCGGAACGCTTTACCTTCTTCAAAATGGGAATGAAATTGACCTGACTATCGACAGCGATGGTTCAGGTCTTCCACTTTCACTTAAAAGCGGAGTGAACGCTGTTGTGTTCGATATCCCTATTCATTCTGGAGGTCCTCAAAAATTTGAAACGATGTGGGTACCTGCGAAGGGTACCGACACTATTTCAGCTAATAACACTGGGCTTGCTGTGTCGTTTGTTTCACAAGGTGGAGTAGTCTTACTTGTAACAAAAAACGAAGCGGCTTCGACTCACTTGCAAGAAATTCTTACCTCTTCTGGGCTAGACGTTGAAGTAGTTTCACCGGAAAATATTCCAAGAGACAGTATCGGGTTTTCAGGATACGACGCAGTTGTTCTCGCAGACATACCACGTTGGTCTATTGATGACTTGCAGGAGCAGCACCTTTTTTCCTATGTACATGACGTTGGGGGTGGACTGATTATGACTGGCGGCCCATCGGCGTTTGGCGCTGGCGGTTGGATTGGTTCGAAACTGGAGGAGGCAATGCCTTTGCGTTGTGAACCACCCCAAACAAGGCAACTTCCAAGAGGGGCTCTTGCGTTGATTATGCATTCCTGCGAAATGCCAAGAGGAAACTATTGGGGGCAAAAGATGGCCAATGCAGCAATCGATTCACTCAGTGAGTTAGATTATATTGGCATTATTGAATACGATTGGAACGGTGGCGAGTTTACACTTAACAATTCTGGTTGGTCGTTACCACTTTCACTTGCGGGCAACAAAATATCAGCGCACGATGCCGTGAACAGTTTAGTGTTTGGCGATATGCAAGATTTTGAATCTCCAATGCAACTCGCGCTTAATGGATTAATTGAACTTGATGCAGCGCAGCGACACGTCATCATCATTACGGATGGCGACCCGTCTGGTCCTTCGCAAGAGTTACTAGAGGCGTATCGCTCGTACGAAATTTCAGTTTCTACCGTCATGGTCGGAGGGCATGGTTCTGCGATGGATAAACAAAAGATGGAAGGCATCGCAACAGTTACGGGTGGTCGATTCTATATGGTGAACGACCCAAATCAATTGCCTAACATTTTTATCAAGGAAGCACAACTTAACTCTCGTTCGTTATTACAAGAAGGAAGTGAGTGGCCAGTAGCCCTGCAAGCAAGTGTATCTGGTCCAGTGAGTGAAATCGCCATGGTTCCTGATATAGGTGGATATGTTGTAACAGGAACTAAGGGTGGTTTTGCAATAACGCCTTGGGTTATTCCAACAAATGATGGTGAAGACCCGCTCTTTGCTTGGTGGCACTTTGGATTAGGTAAGTCGGTAGCGTTCACGAGTGACCTTGGCCAGATATGGGCAACGAAGTGGCCAAGTTGGTCGGAGTTCCCAGAATTCTGGGAGGCAACGGTGCGGTGGACAATGCGTGGATCGGCACCTCCAAACATGATGGTTACCTCACGGATCGAAGGTGAGCGTGGTATTGTTGATTTAGAAGCAGTGGACGATGAAGCGGCATTTATGAATTTTATGCATTCAAAAGCAGTTGTCATCAGCCCAAGCGGTGAAGCTACA
>JACNLR010000124.1 GCA_014381385.1 Planctomycetota bacterium
TTTGAGGGAACCGTTGCTGCGAGTATGATGGTTGCAGAAGAAATCAATGTTGGGTGCATAGAAACAGACCCAAAACTCATTATGAAAAAAGCTTCCACCACCGCACGCAAAGAAGCAAGCCGGAAGGAATGATGTCACTCAATCGCGCGTGGTTCGATATCGATGGGTTCTGTCGAAGGTAATTCTTTGCCGCCGGTTGAATGCAAATCGCTCAATCGCTTCGCACCCGGTTCAAGCCGGCTAGTAAAAGAACCAACCGCACTGTTGTATGACTCTGTTGCCTGATGCAAACGCGAACCAACTTTAGACAAATGATCTCTGAACGTTTCTAGACGGTTGTAGAGTTCTTGTCCTGCTTTTGCAATTTCTTCAGCATTCTTCGCCATAGAATCCTGTCGCCACCCAAACGCAGCCGCTTGCAACAACGCGATTAGCGTAGTTGGAGAAGTCAACAATACTTTTTTAGAAAGTGCTTTGTTATGCAAATCGGGATTTCGTTCAAGTGCAGCAACAAGTGCTGACTCAACGTTTACAAACATTACAACAAAAGTAGGAGAGTAATCAAATTGTTCCCAGTACGCTTTACTTGCAAGAGCATTTACATGTGTTTCAAGTGATTTAACATGGTTGTCTAAATGTTCGGTGCGCTCTGCTTCTGGTTGTTCTAGAGCATTGAGATAGTGATCTAATGGAAGTTTAGAATCAACAACAAGCCGGCCACCGCCCGGCATCTTAATAACCATATCAGGACGATACGACTGTTCTCCGGAAGTTGAAACTTGTTCTTCAAAATCACATTTGTCCGTCATGCCAGCAAATTCAACGACGTTACGTAATCCAACTTCTCCCCATTTGCCGCGATGATCTGGTCTTCGAAGAGCATTCTCAAGCTTTGATGTTTCATCAATGATTCCCCTTGTTGCAGACTCAAGGTTGGCGTACGCTTTCTCGCGCTTAAGTTCCAAGTCTCTGACATGGGTTTTTGTTTCTTCAAGCAATTTTTCAAAGGGCGCGAACTGTAGTTTCGCAGTTTGCAAAAATGACTCTGAGTTTTTCTTAATAACTTCTTGGCTGATGGATGCAAAGGTTTCTCGTAATCGTTCCTCCATCTCTTTTAGATGCTTTTCCTTTTCCTCAAGTTGCGTTTGGAGTCGAACGAGTTCAATATCGTGGCTACCCGTCATTTTTTGCCTAAAAAAAGCAAAAACAGCGATTCCACCCAAAAAACAGCCAATTATAATTCCCAAGCCCAAACTTACATAATCCATAGTGGTGGCATCCTACGTTTTTTTTTGCAATAATTCTCAATTATTCATGGAATTCCAAGGATTTCATTTGAAAACAGTTTTTTTATGGGTTATATTGTGTGTGTGGCTTTTTAAGAGAGAAGCCGGATTTGGAGAGAAGTTTGATTAAACCAATTGGAATATTAGTAGCATCTGCTCTTGCAACCACCGTTGCAATGGGTGACATCTACATGGATCCAACTGGCGATATTGCTACTGGAAATGCAAACCTTGATATTACGCAAGTTGAAGTCACCGATAACGGCTCTGACTTATTTGTATCGATGACAGTTGCTGACTTAGACTCCGATTGGGGCAAGTATCTTTTCTTCGCCGATTTTACTGATGGCGGTTCTGGTGATAACGACAATCCTTGGTTCCGTGATATAGGCGGACTTTCAGGCACTGACTATTTTGTTGGTTCATGGCTCGATGGCGGTGGCGGTACTTCGGCCTCTTGGCATCACGACGGTTGGTGGCAAGGTGCGGATTCTCCTGCTATGAGTATTGACTGGGGAACGAGCACAATCACCTGGACACTAACCGATTTAATGACAGAAATAATTGATTCAGGTGGTACTGGTTTTGATTTTGAAATTGCAACAACAGGTGGCAACGGTGGGGACCCAGCAGTCGATTTACTTGGCGGCGAAGGAACACAACCCGGTTGGGGCAGTGGTTCGACATCCACCGACTGGATGCATTACGAATTCTCAGCAGTGCCAGCACCAAGTGCAATTGTACTCCTTGCAATAGCAGGTCTTGCTCGAAGACGCCGCCATTAATTTGGAAGTAATTTTGAACAAATAACGCTACATACAACCACTGCTAACGAGTGGTTATTTTTTTATAAGGAAGAAAGAAATGAAAACAATCATCACAACCCTTACTCTAGCATGTTCCTCAGTCGCTCTTGCTCAACCAACGATGGATGGTACGCTTGATGCAGCGTATGGTGGTGCGAATGCAGTTCAAGATACGCAAACTGGTTTTGGTAACTCAGATATCGGCATGCCTGACTTTGCAAACGGTTCAGAAATCGATTCGGGACATGCAATCATCGACAACGGTTACTTATACATCATGTTGACCGGAAACTTAGAAAGTGTCTTTAATAAGATTGACATCTTTGTTGATGCTCGTGATGGTGGGCAACATACACTGAGAAACGACAATCCAGAGGTTGATTTTGATGGGCTTAATCGCATGGGCGACGATGGCTCAGGTAATGGTCTCACATTTGATGCAGGTTTTGAAGCTGACATGTGGTTAAGCATGACTTGTGGTGGAGATGTATTTGCAACATACGCAAACTATGCCGAACTTCCCACAACTGGTGCCGGCTTTGGCCAATTTGTTGGTCAAGGAACATCAGGTGCCGATGGTGTTATCTACGGAAAAACAGGATTAATGTTTGCGTTAGATAATTCAAATGTAGATGGTGTTGGCTTTGGCGAGGGAATCGGATGCGGCGAAGGTGTGACAACTGGTATTGAAATTGCGATTCCTCTATATCTTTTTGATTGGGATGGTGGAGCTGGCGAGATAACGTCAGCAAAAGTTTGCGCGTTCATTAACAATGGTGGTCATGACTATATGTCTAACCAAGTGATTGGAGGCATCGGCGGTGGATCAAACCTTGAAGACCCACGATTCGTTAATTTTGAAAACATCGAAGGCAACCAATACTACTCAGTGGGTGATGTTGCAGGACCTTGCCCAGATCCAACTGGCGCCTGTTGTTTTGATATTGACTGTAGCGATATGACTCAAGACAACTGTTTAGCGCTTGGTGGCGAATACAACGGTGATGGTTCCTTCTGTAATGGTAATCCACCACCATGTGCCCCAGAACCATGCGAGGGAGATGTTGATGGCGATGGTGATGTCGACGTATCAGATATCCTGACTGTTATTGGCAACTGGGGTTGCGCTCAGTAACTTCATAATCAGTTTCATTGGACTCTCCTTGCTTTGGGGAGTTCGTTTTTTGTTTTTTGCTTGTACCATGACTTCAATGCCCTACATAAAACTTGCAATCATGGCAGTCGTTATCTCGGCTTGTGGGATTACTTTTGCATCACGCCAGGGTGCCAGATCAGTACCATCTTCCCATTCAGGGTATGGAGCGATTCCATTTAGCAATTCTGGGTGCCAGGTTTGGAGTTATTCCCAGACAAATTGGACGGAGCTTGGAGCCATTCGCCCAGATATTTCTAACGCTGCGTCAGGAACAATCAAGTGGACATTTCCACTTGCAACTCTTGGCTTAGTAATCGGTGACACGATTCGATTTGACATTGCAACAAGTCGAGATGAAGTAACCGATCCAGGCGTCGATCATTTAAGCCGAAGCGATCAAGCAACTGATGGATGGGGAACACCATCCGCTTCGGGCGAGTTTTTGGAATACACATTAGGTGGCGGTTCAGGTAGCCAAGCATTTACAGATACTATTGGTGATGTTTTTGATTATCCTAGTTTGGATATTGTCTGGGTAATTGTTGGGCACGATACCCAGAACTTATATATCACTGTGGATGTGAATGGCGATGTTTTTGAAACGGGCTGGACAAATTTTCTATTCTTCTTAGACACTAAAAATGGCGGCACGACCGAAAACCCTTGGGGCAGACCAATTGATTTGGGTGGTGAAGAAATAGATGTTTTTCTTGGTAGCTATCTTTTAGATGCGAATGAAGGTGTAAGTTTTAGAACATGGGCTCCGAATGCTTCTTATGTCGCGCTCATTGGCGACTTTAATAATTGGTCGATGTGGTCGACGATGCTTTCAGCGGAAGGGAATGGTGACTGGTCTCTGGATATTACTGAAGCCTCTGTTGGAGATGAATATAGATATGTGATTATTAACGGCGGAGCCCAGTATTCAAGGATGGATGCACGCTCGTATCAAGTAACTGACTCCATAGGAAACAGCATCGTGCATGACCCAGAAAGTTATTTTTGGCAAACAAATGATTTTGTGCGTCCTGCATGGAACGAAACGGTTGTCTATGAAATGCATGTAGGCACTTTTGCTGGCGGATTAACACAAGCAATAACAAGATTAGATTATCTTGAAGAACTTGGTATTAATGCAATTGAATTAATGCCAATTTGGGAATTCGCAGGTGACTCCTCTTGGGGTTATAACGGAGCGCATCCATTTGCAATCGAATCAAGTTATGGAACACCAAATGAGTTAAAACAATTTGTTGATGAAGCACATGCTCGTGGGATGTCCGTACTCATTGATGTGTTATACAACCACTGGGGACCAACTGACATGGCACTCTGGCAATACGATGGCTGGAGCGAAAACAATTTGGGTGGCATTTATTTTTACAATGATTGGCGTGCTGAAACTCCTTGGGGAGATACTCGCCCCGACTTTGGACGCAATGAAGTTCGCGAATATATTCGTGATAATGCACTGTATTGGCTAGATGAGTATCGCCTCGACGGTCTTCGAGTTGATGGAACGAAATGGATTCGCGCAACGGATGACGGAGGAACAGATATCCCAGAAGGATGGTCACTTTTACAGTGGATTAATGATGAGATTGATGCGTATGATTCCAATCAACTTATTATTTGTGAGGACTTGGCAGGCACTGACTGGATGACTAAAACAACTGGCGAAGGTGGTGCAGGTTTTGATTCGCAGTGGGATGTTTATTGGATTCATCCAATACGTGGTGTTATTGAAACGCCAAATGACGCGGAACGTTCTATGTGGACGGTTCGTGACGCTGTCATGGCGGTGTATAACGGTGACCAAACCGACCGAGTGATTTACACCGAATCACACGATGAAGTTGCGAACGGACGCTCCCGTGTTCCCGAAGAAATTGCACCTGGCGATGCGGGCAACTGGTTTGCTCGTAAACGCTCAACATTGGGCGGCGCGCTGGTGTTAACTTCACCCGGAATACCCATGTTATTCCAAGGACAAGAGTTTTTAGAAGACGGATATTTCCACGACGACGACCCTTTGGACTGGACAAAAATAACAACGTACTCAGGGATTTTGCAACTGTACACAGATTTAATCGCACTACGACTCAATAAAGCTGGAAATTCTATCGGTCTTTCCGGTGCTTCAACAAATGTGCATCATGTTAATGACAACGGCAAGGTTGTTGCGTATCATCGTTGGGGGAGTGGTGGCGATGGAAATGATGTAATTGTTGTGATGAACTTTAGTATTAACAATTTGACTAACTATCGAATCGGTTTTCCTTACGAAGGCGAATGGTATCTATTGTTTAATTCTGATTCGACTGTATATTCTAATGATTACACAGATATAGGGCACGATACAACAGCGGTTCAATTTGTATACGACAATATGGCATACAGCGGAATAATTGATGTCGCACCTTATTCTGTTCAAATTTTTTCACAAGCAGAAACTGTGGAACCTTGTCCAGCAGATTTCAATGGCGATGGTATTGTCAATGTAACTGATTTATTAACCATTATTAGTGCGTGGGGAACCCCCAATGCTGACATCACGGGTGATAACATGACCAATGTGTCTGACCTGTTAATAGCAATTGGAGAATTTGGTCCATGTCCATAAAACCAAAAAATGGTTTTACCTTAATAGAACTTCTTGTCGTCATTGCAATCATAGCAATTCTTGTTGGGCTTGTTGTTGCAGTGGCTGGGCCAATGTTATCCAGATCAAAACTAACAAAGGATACGGTACACCACAAAACACTTTCACAAGCCAACTGGAGTTATTCCATCGATAATAAGGGTAAATTGTTTAGCCCACGAACTCAACAAACAGATTTAATCGTTGACGATAACTATATAACAGATGCAGATATCAAAAGTATTAATAGTCGTCTTTGGGTTCAAAGCTTTAACGAAGGGAGCGCAGTTCGTCTTGATAGTAATAATGCAGAATTGTCACTGGCTATTGAAGATGGTTCAGCATATGCATACATTGGGGATATTGAAGCGTACAAATCTCCTTTAGACCCCGCATTGAGACTCCGTTCCTATTCATTGAGTGCATATATCGGAGTTGAAAAAAGCATAGATGATTACAGCGATTTTAATAACTCTTGGTGGAAGCAGAACTTCACACCAACCCTCACAGTTTCTCAAATAGCACATCCCGGAAGCACAATGCTCAGTATTACCGAAGATGAAGTAAGAAATGGCGCGGTGAATATTTCCGGATGGATGCTTCATCCAAGGTATAACTCGTCAATTCCGGTTACGTGGTATGACTTTCCAGCGCTTTGGTCACCCGAGGGCGTGGCAGTTTCAAATGTTGATGGATCGACGGAAGTGGTACCGCTTTCAACAAAGGCCATCCAAGATGGCTGGACATATATTCAAGAATCTCATGCGAATAAGTGGATTGATACGGGCGGTGGGTCGCTACACGATTACAATCTTCTTCGAAAGAAGTTGCTTCCGGGTCACATTGGTTCAATCTTAGATTAAAGACGAGAACCGTTCTCTCCACATTCAAAGAAATGAACGTTGTTTGTGTTGATATCAAAATCCACACACTCTGATTGTGTGCTTGCACCATGTTCACGAGCGGATAGTTGTGTCTCCCCAATTGTTAAAAACAGATCAGTGTGATCGCCGTGGCGTTCAAAGTTGTTTACTGTTGCACTGTTTCCACTTGTTACTGTAATGTCTTCTGGGCGAATGCCTAGGACAACATTTTTGGCATCGGTTGTTGGCAAGCGCTCAGCAGGAATTTTTATTGTGACGTCGGTAGACACAAATTGAGAACCACGTATCTCACCTTCGATGAAATTCATTTCTGGAACACCAACAAATGACGCAACAAACCTATCGGCAGGGCGGTCGTAGATATTTGCGGGCGTGTCAAACTGGCGAATGATGCCGTTGTCCATCACAGCAAGTTTGTCGCCCAGAGTCATTGCTTCTTCTTGGTCGTGCGTGACGTGAATCATCGTTACACCTAGCCGCTTGTGCAGTGCACGCAGTTCAATTCGCATTGTTCGTCTAAGTTTGGCATCTAAGTTTGAAAGCGGCTCGTCAAGTAAAAATACTTGTGGGTCGCGCACGATCGCTCTTCCAAGAGCAACGCGTTGGCGTTGACCACCTGAAAGCGCTTTGGGTTTTCTTTCAAGTTCGTTTGTAAGGCCAAGCAATTCGGTTGCTTCTTGCACGCGATTGCGAATATCAGCGTTTTCTACTAATTTTTGTTTTCGGTAGGCACCACTTAAAAGCGACTTGCAAGAAGAACCATATTCTCTTCGTCGTTCTAATCCAAAGGCAAGGTTTTGTGCGACACTCATATGTGGATATAAAGCATAATCTTGAAAGACCATCGCGATATTTCGTTTTCGAGCCGGCAAATTTGTAACGTTGTTGTTGCCAATGCAAATAGAACCACTTGTGACATCTTCAATTCCTGCAATCATGCGCAGCGTTGTGGATTTACCACAGCCAGAAGGCCCAACCAAGACAACAAATTCACCGTCAGCGATGGTTAAATCAATGTTTCGCACAGCCCTAATTTCTTGGTCGTATGTCTTTGTAACTTGTTGTAAAGTGACTTCTGCCATAGTTATCCTTTAACTGCTCCGGCACCAATGCCTTCGATAAACTGTTTCTGTGCTGCGAAGAAGAGCACGATGCAAGGAACCATAGTAATGATACTAAGCGCCATCAATAGATGCACATCTTCAACCCCGCTGTACTGCGTTCGGAAAGAATTAAGCGCAACAGCTAGCGTGGCTTTTTCTTCACTGTGCAAATAAATCAACGGCATCATAAAATCGTTCCAGACAAAGATGAATGTAAAGACTGCCGTAATCGCGGTAACGGGTTTGCACATTGGTAAAACAATTCGCCACCATATTCCCATCCAGCCCATGCCGTCCACTCGCGCTGCTTCAAAAAGTGATTCAGGAATTTGCGAAATAAACTGACGGTACATAAATACAAAGAACGCACTTCCAAAAAACGCGGGAACCACGAGTGGCAAAATGGTATCGACCCATCCTATTGAGCGGAACAAAATAAAGAGCGGAATCATCGTAACTTGTGCTGGCAACATCATCGTTGCAAGCATGAGCAAAAACAAACCGTTTCGTCCCCTAAAATTCACGCGAGCGAATCCCATGGCAACAAGAGATGATGACAAAATAGTCCCAACCATCACAAGCACAGTTATCACAATCGAATTTGCAAGCGCATCTAAAAAACCTTGCCACGGTTGCGTGCCAACTTCGCGCATTGCATTTGCGTAATTAGACCACTGCGGATTGTCCGGCCACACTTGCATTACGTCTCCACCAACAAGTGCAGCGCCTGCACTTGCTTCTGTCTCTAAACTAAGCACAATCATCCACCACAGTGGAAAGAGCATGAGCAAAGCACCGAGAATAAGCAACAAATAGGTGGTTATTTTTTTGCTCATGAGTTCATCGCCTCGTAGTACACATGTTTTTTGCTCATCTTCATAATGACAACGGTCAGTGCTAGCACTATAAGAAGAAGAATCCACGCCATCGCTGAAGCGTATCCCATTTCGTAGTAATCAAAGGCAAGGTTATACAAGTACAACACATAGAACCGTGTGCTATCTCCGGGTCCGCCACCGGTCATTACAAATGCTTGCGTGAAAACCTGAAAACTTCCGATGATTGCCATAATTAAATTAAATAAAATAACTGGGCTAAGCATTGGAAGTGTGACAGCAAAGAATGTTCTCGTAGCACTTGCTCCGTCAATATCCGCAGCTTCATAAAGTGACTTTGGAATGTTTTTAAGACCAGCAAGGTAAATCATCATGGACCCGCCAGTGACCCAAAAACTCATCAGTGCAAACGCAGGCGGCCCTGCCCACGAAGCATCTTTGTTAAACCACTCTGGAGGCGAACTACTGAACAGAGCAAAAATCGGAGAGAGTGCTTCGTTCATCAACCCACCATCACTTCTAAACACCCATTGCCAAAGAACGGCAATACCAACGCCAGCAAGAACGCTTGGTAAATACCACGCCCCCCGAAAGAAATTTATTCCGCGAAGTGATGCGTTCAAAAGTAGCGCACCAATGAGTGCAACAATTTGGCTTCCGGGAACTGCAATAGCTGCGTAATAGAGCGTCACAACCAAGCTCGTTTTGAATGTTGGGTCATCTGCAAGTAACTGTGAAAAATTATCAAAACCAACAAATCGCGCAGTATCAAGCGGACCAAGCCCACTCCACACTGACATTGCAAGCACAAACGAAACGATAATTGGAATTGCAAGGAAGACAACAAACCCAATGAGCCAAGGTGAAATAAGCGCGTGCCCCTGCGTAAGTTTGGGACGAACGATTACGAGCCAAACAACAACACAAAAAATGATTCCAATCCAAACAAAACCCCATGGAGTTTTAGGGAACGAATCGAGAGGTTTTTCATTCGCTTGCCTTCGTTCCCACCACCCCCGAAAGCTGTCAACCGAGTCACGAACACTTCCGCCAGTTCGCAGTGCCAAATCCATTTGCCTTGATAATTGATCTGCAAAGGCAGGGTCAGTAGGCCAAAACGGAACTCGTGCATAAGTTGCCGCTTCCAAATAACCCTTGTCGTTTTCTGGAAGTTGGTCGTCTGTAAACGCGTCACTATGCGCAACTTTTATTCTTGTTGGGATTGCGAGCCCAAGTTTTGATTGGCTTGCTTGGGATTCTTCGCCAGTTAACCACTTGAGGACTTCCCACGCTTCGTCTTTGTGTTTGCTTTGCTTTGACATCGACCAGCCAACGGTTGCAATCACATTTGCTTGTTTAGAACCACGAGGAAGAACGGCAAAATCCCAATCAAATGTTTCAATCGAACGAAAACTCGGTACGACCCATCGTCCAAAAGGACCGACCATCCCTATTTTTCCTGTAAAAAATAACGATGCAGGGTCAATGCCTTCGGCTTGCGCTCTTGCGAGTGTGTGTTCTTCATCAAATCGCCACCCACGTAGAGTTTTAAGTGCGCTAACAAATTTCGGGTCATCAAGTTGCAAGTTTGCCCAATCATTATCAAGCGCAACATCCGTTCCATGTGTCCATAAATAGGTACGCAAGATAAATGGCCACGTGACAAACTCCGCGCCTGTGCAATTTTCTAGTGCTCCAACTTTGCGAGCAGCATTTGCAAAGTCGTCCCATGTCCAATCAGCACTTGGAGCTGGAACGCCGGCACGGGCAAATAAATCTTTGTTCCAATAGAACCCAACAGTCGTAAAGTCCTTTGGTATTCCATACAACTCGCCACTTCCTGGCGTGGGAGTACTTCCGGGGTCCCAACGGAACGCATCGAGGGTTGCAGGGAAGAAATCATCAAATGACATTTCGTTATCTTGTTCTGCAAATGACGAGAGCGGTTGCAGTTGATCAGCAGTAACAAAATTTGGAATGCGGCTGTAATCCATATAAAAGATGTCAGGTGGATGCCCCGAAGCCATCATTGTTTGCAACTTGGTGAAGTATTGCCCAGTATCACCGGGGTTGATTCGGTTGATTTGAATGGATGGGTTCCGCTGTTCAAATTCGCGAATGGAATCTTCAACAATTGCATCTTCTTGCTGCCCGCCGCCACCTGACCAGTGCATGACTGTAATGACTGTTTTACCATCTTCGTTCCCGCTTGAAATTGCTCGCCAGCCAACTCTGCCAAAAGCCCAAATCACAAGCAAACTTGACACAACAACAAGAAACCTCGAAGACCATTTCTTGAGTTGTCGCACTAGCGCCATATGCCCACTATACTCGTTTTTGTATGAAGATAATTATCGCTTGTATTATGTATCTTGCTTCATTGGCGAGTGCATTTGATATGGAGGTTGCCGTGTTTCGATTACGAACAAATCACAATGTGCAAACGGTGACGGTTGCAGGTGAATTTAATGGTTGGTCGACAACAGCAAGCCAAATGCACAGGGGCGCCGATGGAACGTGGACAGTTGATTTGGAACTTCCGCATGGAAGGTATCTCTATAAATTTGTTGTTGATGGAGTTTGGCAAGCAGATCCTGAAAATGAACTGGTGGAAGCCGACGGATACGGCGGCGAAAATTCGGTGTTGTTACTTGGTGTAACTTCAGAAGAAGCCGAAGAACTTGCCAAGCATGATGATTATGCACTGGATACCGAAACATCATATTCAATCCAAACCCCTGACTGGACAAAAGACGCAATTTGGTACCAAGTAATGGTCGACAGGTTTCGCGATGGAACGCCCGAAAGTAATCCAGCGAATTTCCGGAGGTGGCGAAGCGAGTGGTACACACCAAGCGAACATGAAAAAAATACAGGACAATCGTTTTATGAGTATTTTGTGTTTTCTAGGTTATATGGTGGCGATTTCAAGGGGCTCACGGAAAAACTTGATTACTTAAAAGAACTTGGCGTGAATGCTATTTATTTGAACCCAGTGTTCCAAGCGGAAAGTCATCACAAATACAACGCAACCAGTTTTGTACACATCGACGAACATTACGGCGGGGGTTTGGACTACAAAGAAACTGAAGCAAAAGAAGTTGTAAGCGACCCAAGCACATGGGTCTTCAACGATTCCGACAAGGCATTTCTTGAGTTTCTTTGTGAAGCAAAACTCCGTGGCTTTAAGGTCATTATCGACGCGGTATTTAATCATGTAGGTACAAGGCACCCAGCATTTCAAGATGTCAAAAAGAACATGGGCGACTCGCCGTACTACAATTGGTTTGATGTGCATTCGTTTGAACCGTTTGAATATGCATGTTGGGCTGGCTTTGGTGAACTTCCATCGTTTCGAAAAGTTGGCGATGGTCTGCACCCAGAAGTCGAAGAACATTTGTTTGCTGTTACTAAAAGATGGATGGACCCAAACGGCGATGGCGACCCAAGCGACGGAATTGACGGCTGGCGATTGGATGTTCCAAACGAAATCGCTCCCGGTTTTTGGCGAAGGTGGCGTGAGTTAGTGAAATCTATAAATCCAGACGCGTATATTTCTGGGGAAATTTGGAGTAATGCAAGTTCGTGGCTAACAGGAGATACATTCGACGCAGTGATGAATTATCAATTTGCGCAAAGTGCACTTCGCTGGGTTGGCGACAACAAACGAAAAATTACAGCGACTGAGTGTGCTGCAAACCTTGCTAGGTTGCGTAATTCGTATGCACCTGAAGCGACGTACTCCTTGCAAAACTTACTTGATAGCCACGACACCGACCGTCTTGTTTCAAAACTGTATAACCCAGACAGAGCGTATGATTCTGGTAACCGCGAACAACAAGACTCGTCGTACGACGGAAGCAAACCACCAGAACTTATGTACCAACGAGCGAAATTACTCGCTCTGTTGCAAGCGACATACGTAGGCGCGCCGATGGTGTACTACGGCGATGAAGCGGGCATGTGGGGTTCAGATGATCCGAACAACCGAAAGCCAATGCTCTGGAAAGATATGGAGCCATACGAAGCCCCCGAAACTAACTACGTCGATGAAGAACATCTTGCGTATTACAAACGAGTATTCAATCTTCGAAAAAACCACGAAGCACTTCGGCGCGGCTCATTCAAAACATACTTGGCAGATGATGAAAAAGATGTTTGGGTATTCATCCGAGAAAGCGATAAGGAAACAATTCTTGTTGCACTGACTCCATCTTTCAAACCACTAAATTTTACATTCCCCGAAGGAGAGTGGGAGTCCATTTTTGAAACATCAGGTGGTCGAGTTTGGCTCAAAAAGTAAATAAACATTTTGCTAAGCGTTCCTCTGGTGTTTTGTTACACCTCACTTCGTTGCCCGAAGGTAATCTTGGCAAAGGTGCGTACAAGTTTATTGATTGGCTTGAAAGGGCGGGACAGTCTTGGTGGCAAATGTTGCCAGTTGGTCCAACCGGTAGCGGTGGTTCGCCATACAGCGCACAATCTTCCTTTGCAGGCGAGCCGTCTATGGTTTGCCAAAAAACAAACGTAGACATGCGCGGGTTTGATACTTGGAAAGAGGAAAACAGTTGGTGGCTTGAATCTTGGTGTGGTCGGAGTAAACAAAAAGCCAAGGTTCAATACATATTTGCAATGCAGTGGGATCAACTGCGTGGGTATGCGAACAGCAAAGGCATCAAACTGATTGGCGATGTACCTATTTTTGTTGGTGCTGATTCAGTCGATGTGAAAGCAAACCCAGAACTCTTTCGGTTAAACAGAAACGGAAACCCAACCGTTGTTACAGGTGTTCCGCCCGATTGTTTTTCAAAAGATGGACAGCGGTGGGGGCATCCACACTACAACTGGAGTGCGCATAAAAAGAATGACTTTGCATGGTGGCGAAATAGAATCCGAATCAACCTTGAACGATTCGATGTGATTCGCATCGATCACTTTATAGGGTTGCACCATGCGTATGAAATTTCAGCAAGAGCAAAAACAGCACGCAAAGGTGTTTGGAAAAGAACTCCCGGAAGGGCGTTGCTTAAAGCGATGCAAAGCGAGTTTGGAACGTTACCCTTTATTGCAGAAGACCTTGGGCACTTAACTAAACCAGTCGAAAAACTACGCGATGATTTTTGTCTTCCGGGAGTTCGTATTACCCAGCAGGGCATTTGGGACAAGCAATCTCGTGATTATCCGAGCAACCATCCAAAACAATCCATTGCATATTCTGGAACTCACGATACAAACACAGCGGTTGGCGCCTTGGGTACTAAAATTAACGATGTACACCAAATAATTGTTCAAGAAACGCTCAAGTCGCCTGCCTCTATTTCAATTCTTCTTATGCAGGATATCTTGGGTCTTGGTAGCGAAGCACGAATGAATGTTCCGGGAACAATTAAAGACAATTGGAAATGGAAGTTACAACCTAACCAACTAAGCACAAAAAACGCTAAGTGGCTACGAGAAATCACAGAAGAAGCAAAGAGAATATGAACGCACAAGAAAAATTACGTGACCTTGCAATGGATTTGTGGTGGAGTTGGAACGACATTGCCCAAGCACCATTTTGCGAACTCAACCCAGAAGTTTGGGAATCATCTAACCACGATCCAATTGCTGTTCTAGAAGCATCAAAAGAAAATGCAAATAGCGTTGAATCACTCGCAGATGTTGCGTTAGAGGCACGCGAAACATATCGAAATAATACGAAGCACGACCGATCAAAAGTCGTCGCCTATTTTTGCAGTGAGTTTGCGATTCACGAAAGTATTCCACAGTACAGCGGGGGGCTTGGCGTGCTTGCGGGTGACCATGTAAAGTCGGCAAGTGATGTAGGACTGCCGTTTGTCGGCATTGGTCGTTTGTATCGCCAAGGGTATTACAAACAAGAACTCGCAGAGGATGGCAGTACGGTTGTTGTTGAAAAACAATACGACTACAACAATTTTCCAATCACAGACACAGGAAAAACAGTGTCTGTTTCAATTGATGGCGAAAATGTCATTGCCAAAATTTGGAAAATGCAAGTCGGAAACAGCGAACTGTATTTGCTTGATACCGATCATGAAAACAACAGTGACGACAACCGCAAACTTACGCAAGGTTTGTACAAAGGCAACCCAGAAAGTCGTTTGCGTCAGCAAATATTGCTTGGAGTTGGTGGTGTTCGCGCGCTTCGCGTTCTTGGCATTGAAGTTGCAACGTATCACTTGAACGAAGGGCATGCAGCATTTGCAAACATGGAACGCATGCGTGAAATGCAAGGAAGTGGAACATCGTTTGACGAAGCTACAAAGCAAGTGGGCACAAACTCACTTTTCACAACACATACACCAGTTCCTGCTGGGCACGATCGGTATCAACTTGATGATGTAATAAAAGCAATGCAAACGAGTGATGACGAACTTGCACTTGGCGTTGAGCCAGATGGCGACGATTTCTGCATGACGGTGCTTGCGCTTCGCACGTCAAGCATGGTTAACGGCGTTGCAAAATTACACGGTGAAATTTCACGGAACATGTGGTCGCACATCGACGGCACTGAAATCGGTTCAGTGACAAATGGAATCCACATTCCAACGTGGCGTCATCCGCTTGCAGAAGCTATCTGCGAAGACAATGTTATGGAAGTACGAAGTGAACTTCGAAGTTTTCTTGTTGATGAAGTTGCAAGAAGGACAGGAACGCAACTCAACAAAGATGCACTCACAATTGGTTTTGCACGCAGGTTCGCATCGTATAAACGCGCACCACTTATTTTTAGAAATCCAGAACGCTTAGGAACCATCCTCAACAATCCAGAGAAGCCAGTGCAACTCATTTTTGCTGGCAAGGCACACCCCGCTGATACAATTGGGCAGAAGTACCTTCAAGAAATAGTGCAATGGTCGAAAACGCCAGATTTCCACGGGAAGGTTGTTGTACTTGAAGAGTACGACATGGGCGTTGGGCGTTTACTTACAAGCGGTTGCGACGTGTGGCTAAATAATCCAATTCGTCCGCACGAGGCAAGTGGCACAAGTGGCATGAAAGTTCCACTGCACGGTGGAATCAACTGTTCGATAGCAGACGGTTGGTGGCCAGAAGCGTACGACGGCACAAACGGCTGGGTGATTGGTGATGCAAACAAAGACATTGAAATCGGTGCAATTAAAAACGAAGAACGAGACGATCGAGATGCAAATGCGTTGTATGAATTACTCGAAAACGAAATCACACATGCGTTTTACAAAGACACACAAGCGTGGAAAGATCGTGCATGGCGTTCCTTCACTACCATTCCATCTCACTTTAACACTGACCGCATGGTGCGGGAATACGCAGAGAAATACTATAGAAATACTTCCTTCTAACGAGTTGACCTGTGCCATCTTTTGAGTCAATTTTGACACCCCGATTGTATTCGTAAGAGCTTTACAGAGCATCAGAGAGCACTTTTTACAAAAAGAAGCAGAAATCACTTTCTTTTTATTTGTTTTCGGTGGCTCACCATGCAATTTTATGGTTCAAGGAGAAAACTATGAAATTAGTATGCACGACCGTATTCGCCCTCGCTATATCCACAGCATCGTTTGCTGATATTTATCAGTTTAAGGATTGCGATGGGAATGGCACGTTGTTACTCACTGAACTTGATGCAGAGCCATACGTTGATTTGAGTTATCTGTACCTTGGTTGCGCGGAGTTGGAAGACGCGAATCTGTTTAACGCGAACCTTGTAAATGCGAACCTTGAAAACGCGAACCTGAATTTCGCGAACCTTGAAAACGCGAACCTGAATTTCGCGAACCTGAATGGCGCGAACCTTGAAAACGCTAACTTTGAAAACGCGATCCTGACTGGTGTGCAATCGGGGGGTATTCAAGGAACACCCTTTGCTCTTCCAGCAAATTGGTCCTTGATCAACGGATACCTCATTGGTCCCGGCGCGAGCCTGTTTGGCGCGTACCTTGTAAATGCAAACCTAGAAGGCGCGGACCTGACTGGCGCGGTTTTGTCGTTCGCGAATCTGCTTTACGCGGATCTTGAAAACGCGACCCTCACTGGCGCGAACCTGAATGGCGCGAGACTGCTTTACGCGGATCTGTCTGGTGTGCAATCAGGGGGTATTCAAGGAACACCCTTTGATCTTCCAGCAAATTGGTCCTTGATCAACGGATACCTCATTGGTCCCGGTGCGAATCTGTCTGGCGCGAGCCTGTCTGGCGCGGACCTTGTAAATGCAAACCTAGAAGGCGCGGACCTGACTGGCGCGGATCTGTCTTACGCGGGTCTGTCTTACGCGAATCTTGAAATCGCGATTCTCACTGGCGCGAACCTGTCTTACGCGAACCTTGAAAATGCGAACCTGACTGGCGCGAACCTTGAAAACGCGAACCTGACTGGCGCGGTTATGTCTGGCGCGGTTATGTCTGGCGCGGTTATGTCTGGCGCGGTTATGTCTGGCGCGGATCTGTCTTACGCGAACCTGACTGGTGCGGCCCTTGTAAACGCGAACCTAGAAGGCGCGGATCTGTCTTACGCGGATTTGTCTTACGCGAACCTTGAAAACGCGAACCTGACTAACGCAATCCTAGTAGGGGCGAACCTGTATGGAACGAATCTGAATGGAACGAGCCTGAATGGAACGATATGGGCCATCGAAGGCGCATGCTGCGTTTCCTCTGGTTGCTTCGATGGAAATGATAATCAATGCACCGCAGCTGGTGGCACCTGGACTGAAGCTGGAAGTTGCGACGACTGCGTAGCACCTCCAGAAACTTGCGATGGTGATATGAACGCTGATGGTGTTGTGAATATCCATGACTTGCTACTTCTCATCTCGTACTTCGGGAACACTTGCCCGTAAGCGTTTTTCATCTCTGTTTTACATCTTTAATATAGTCACACAGAAAACCACTGCTAAGGCAGTGGTTTTTGCATACGAGGCCGTATGCACCGTTTTACGCCCTGTTTCCTTCGTTGGCTTGCCAGATTCTTCTAATGGAAGTACAGTGTGACTAAACGTAGGTCGATACGCCTTCTGGACCGACGTTCCGTAACAACTATGCCTCCTAAAACACACACAACACGACTTCTCGATTATGTTGGCACCCACGGAACAGTGCGACCTAGTGATCTAGTAAACATTGGTATTCCTCGGCAGGTTCTCAAACGCCTCTACGACCGTGGTGAACTGGTTCGTCGAGCAAGAGGAGTCTACTCCCTGCCTGATTATGAACCAACTCGACACACAGATCTAGCTACTGTCTGCGCCCGATCGCGTACCGCAACCGTTTGCCTGATCTCTGCTCTAGACTTTCATGAACTTTCAACACAAATACCGCATGCTGTTTGGCTCATGATCGATCGTTCAGGCCGACGACCCAAGATTGATCATCCACCAATCCACATTGTGTATGCATCAGGCAAATCTCTGACTGAGGGAATCCATACGCATAAAATTGAAGGTATAGAAATTAAGATGACGACACCTGCAAAGACAGTTGCTGACTGTTTTAAGTATCGTGACCATGTTGGGCAAGATGTTGCTATTGAAGCACTCCGTACTTGTCTACGTCAAAAAAAAGCGACTCCAAGTGACATCTTTGAAATGGCGAAGATTGATCGGGTAGTATCAGTTCTCGCACCTTATCTTGAGGTACTACTTTGACCAAACAATCGGGAAGTAGTTTGGTCACTTCAGTTCGGCAACGGTTGCTAAACATCCGCAACGCTACAGGGGCAGACTACAACGCTCTACTAACCCAGTACGCGATAGAACGATTCTTGTATCGTCTTTCGATGTCCGACTTGTCGGATTAGTTCGTTCTCAAAGGTGCGATGCTATTTCGTGTTTGGTCGGGGACTCTGCATCGTCCAACAAAAGATTTAGATCTACTTGGCCATGGAGATTCTAGTCCTGAGGCAGTCGCGGCTACTATTAGACAATTGATCACAACAGTAGTTGCAGATGATGGGATGACATTTGATCCATCAACAATTGATTCTCAAAATATACGCGAAGACCAAGAGTACGACGGTGTACGTGTTCTGCTAACTGCATATCTGGGAAACGCTCGTATCCCGATGCAAATTGACATCGGTTTCGGGGATGCCGTTACACCTGAAGCAGAGATCAAACCATACCCCACGCTTCTAGATTCGGACGCACCAATCCTGCGAATGTACCCACCAGTAACTGTAGTTGCTGAAAAAGTTGAAGCAGCTGTGACACTCGGTATGGCTAACAGCAGAATGAAAGACTACTACGATCTGTTCGTGCTGTTGCGCGATTATGATCTAAAGGAAGAGAATCTTACTGAAGCAATAGTTGCTACATTTCGTCGAAGGCAAACAATGATCCCAGAGGATGTACCAATCGGTTTTTCGGAATCGTTTAGCAAGGATAAGCATGTTAATTTACGCTGGACCGAATTCATTAGGCGAATGAATATAGACGATGCACCTTCAGATTTCACTGATGTCATCAACAAAATTCAACCACGAATTTGTCGCGCTCTACTTAGAGCACACACCATTGACTAGAGTGACTCACCAATGGCGGACACAGGCTGAAGTCGCGATTCCAGTACTAGTGACATGCCATGTTCCTACTGATCTGCACCGCACCTTCGCCGGTTCCAACGAGAGTTCCTGCTTGCAATGGTTCGTGTCGAGGATCTAGCTAGTTGCCTCCTTGGATGCGGGAATTGGTATGTAAGCGATTTCATCTTTGTTTTACATCTTTATATAGTTACACAATATAGTCACACAGAAAACCACTGCTAAGGCAGTGGTTTTTCTTTTGCATACGAGTTTTATATAAAGGCCTTTATCTTCGCCTGCGGCGTGTCGCAAATCCAGCAATGCCAAGGAGTGCGAGTGCACTAGGCGCTGGAACAGAATCGAAGGTTAAATCAAGATAACCAAATGTTCCGTTGCTTCCGCCAGCCATAAAAATTGAGTTCTTTATTTTCAGTCATTGCTTGATGTGTTGTCGATCATTAACCAAAGCAGCCCACTTCACCATAACCAAGATCATCTGCGAGGATAAACACAATGTTTGGAGGAAGGGTTTCTTTTATTTATTTGGTTGGTTGCCAAAGAAGCGTAGCAATACATAATTCAAGGATTACCACGGGAATGGGTGTTCATATTGTACGATATTAATTGCGATGACTCTTTTGCATGTATTCACAACGTTTTTGTCCACCACTTTTCTGTGTTTAAGTTGTGTTGATTTCAACAAGCCTGACGATGCACAACAAACGAAATTTCTTCGCGGCATCAATCTGCCCCCGACGCAAGGGACGACAAATGCTGGTTCGTTTCTTGAGGGTGTGTACAAATACGATTACAGTTTGGAGGATTTTGAAAGAATGGCAAAAGCAGGTTTTGGTTCGATGCGAATTGCAATCAATGCAGAGACGGCGAAAGATCCGAAATCACTTGAGAAGATTATGGGTTTCTTTGAACAAGTTGGTAACAGCGGCATCATCTGTTTTTTTGATACAAAGCGTGATGGCGAGAAAACGCATGGCGATGGGAAACCAAACGACTTGGAACTTCTTGCATCTTGCTGGAAACACATACACGAATTATTTGCAGACAAGCCAAATATTTCTTACGAACTGTTCAATGAACCTTTTGGTTACCAGTGGACAATCGAGGGAGCAACAGAATATCTATCAGATATGCGAAGGGTTATTCAACTCGCTTCGCTTCCGATAGATCGATGCATTATTGGCGGTGTAGGGTACAGCAGCAATGTGCAATTAGTTGCAAAGGCGGGCTGGGAGGGGGATCTTGCGTACCATTTCTATCCTTCGTGGTTACCAGAAGGAAATAAAACGCAAGAGAACTACTCGAACAAAATTCAACACGACCTTGCAAGTTTGAGTTCTCGTGTACATCTAACTGAGTTTGGCGCAAACTTGTGCAAGGGTGATGTGTACGAAACCTATTCGCCAAAAGGAACAGTTACTTGTCAAGATCAAAACACACTTCGCGGTTTGCATGATGCCCTTAGGAAATTGAAACAAGATGGACATGGTATTGCTTCTTCATATCTCTGGCATGGCTGGGATAACGGTGATTCGTACGATGCGTGGAATCCAAAGGCAACTTTCGGTGCAGAAAAAGTAAAACGAATACAAGGTGAAGTTGTCATAAAGAACTAAGGGTACACCTAGCGTAATCGTCTACCATAGAAAAAGCTCGGTCAATTTTTCAACTTTGCCTCACAACAGTTCGAGTCTTGCGCAAGCATGTCCTAAAGCCTGCTTCTGGGTCTTTTGTAAACCACTTACAGCAATTATTACAGCAGTAGTTTATCATGAAGCCATGATTGATCAATTACATTCCATCTTATCAAGCGTTTCGAAGGACAAAGATTTATCCAAAATGGTATCCAAGAGAGACGAAGTATATTCCAGATATCAACCGATCTTTAATTTGGATGCAATTGATAACCTAACTCAAGAAGAATTTCTTGGTTTTTTATTATTTAAAAACAACCAACACTGGACAGGTTTGCATCGTATGGGACCCGCTGTAACAAAGGATATGGACGCACTACGCAAGTCAATTCAGATATTAATTGACGATAACGTTCCCATCACAAAGAGATTTGATACTTTGTTTACAAAGGGTAGACCAAAACTTTATAAATTAGGCAAAGCAATCGTTACATCAATTTTAATGATTTCATCAAACGGTAAGTATGGTGTATGGAACGGTACTTCTGAGGGGGCACTTCGTAAGCTTGAAATGTGGCCAAAATTTGAACGGGGGACATCTTTAGGCCATCGATACAACATAATAAATAATCTGTTAATTGATATTGCAGCTGAGCTAAATATCGACCTTTGGACATTAGACGGTTTGTGGTGGCGAGTGCTTCAACCAAAAGACAATTCAATATTAGATATCGACGATGAAAATAGATTAGACGAGGAAGCCGATCAGAAATTTGGATTAGAACGACATTTGCATGATTTTATTTTGGACAACTGGGAAAGGACAACTCTGGCAACTCATTGGGAGCTCGATGAAAATGGCGGTGATATAAAGGGTTATGGTTATGAGAGATCAACACCAGTTGGTCGAATTGATCTGTTGGCAAAGCACAAATCAGAACCACGTTGGTTAATTATTGAACTTAAACGTTCGCAGGGTAGCGACGACACACTTGGACAGGTCCAGAGATACATGGGATGGGTAATAGAAGAACTTGCTAATGATGGAGATGAAGTCGAGGGGCTGATTATTGCATCTGAACAAAGCGAGAAACTCCGATACGCAATGTCGGCAACAAAGAATATTAAATTTATGAAATACGAGGTCGACTTTCGTTTAATCTCGAAGAGTTATTCGTTGTGAATCCTTAATTAGATCTGGAACACCCCAGCAATCCACTGACCTGCCCCCATTAGTTGTACCAGTTCGTATGTTAGTCAATTGACCAGGTAGGTTTAAAATGTCACAGCAATTTGATAACAACACCGCAAGTAGTCGGAGTTGTTTTTAGGTTAATCATGACTTCTCTATAAACGCACCGAAAATGCAAATAGCAAGTGCGATGCAAAAAAAGATGAAGAAAATTCCAGTGAACATGTGAATGTATCGACAAAAAGAGCGTGCAGTCGTTAAACCACACGCACTTTGTATTGTTAAGGACATCCTCCCCAATTAACTACTACATATAGTAGATCGTTTACATTTACAATGCCATCATAGTCCACATCCCCGAGAGGGCTCGATTGTCCCCATCGAGCGATGACGAGGAGAAGGTCAAGTGCATCGACATTCCCTGTTTCGTCGATATCGGCTAAACATTCACAATCATCTGGTAAACCATTTTCGTTGTAGTCGGTGGCGGTTCCATTCACGATTTCAGTGCTGTCGAATAAACCGTTGTTGTTGCAGTCTTCGTATTCAACAAGAAAACGTGCAAGATATTGATCGTTGACATCATTCCATGTCCCTGGAGTGACCCAAAGAGCAATGTAATCTTCATTCCCATTATGATTGTTTGGTTCACCTGGATACCAAGAAGTGTACGTGAATGGTTCGTCTGTAATCCAAAACCAACTCCCTGTTTTGAGGTTTTGCCTTGCGCCTATATGTGTGACGCCAGGTGCACCCCCTGGGCTAAATTGAAGAGTGAAATCATGCTCTTCTTGGGTGGTGATTGTTGCAAGATGTCCTCCAAGTTCTTCAGAGGCAGTTTTAGCTTCTTGCCAAGTGAGTGGTTCATCGATTCGTTCATACCAATGACCATTACCTCCTTCTTCGATTGTCCATTGGATTGGCTCAGCAGTAACAAGTGTGAGCGGAAGTCCGAGTGAGAATGGGATACAACCTAAAAGTAATTTTGTCTTTCGTTTCATCCTGTGCTCCTTTCAAAAGCATGTGTTAGGTTTTGAGGAGCCGAGAGGGGGCGAAGTGGAGGACGCCCACATCGCGGCTCCCCCTGAACTTCCCCCCGAACTTCCCCATTAATATACACCTGCGATGGGCGATGGGGTGTTACGCAGTGAAATGTAAGTAATTTTATGATTAAGTGGTTGCATAAATAGTTTACGATGTCGCAGGGATTCTTAGGAGGTATTTCTAGTACGTACAAATCAAGAACGAGTTCATGCACTCTTCAATGTTGCGAGATATTTGGCAGTTGAAGACCGAAAAGCATGTTTAGATAAAGAATGCGGTGAAGATTCTGAACTTCATAATGGCTCAGTGTCGCTTCAAAGTAGTGAAGAGTATGGCTCAATATTTACAATCTCACTTCCCTTTAGGTCTTAGCATCTTCCCAGAACACTTGATAAATCTACTGTCCTAAATTCTGAGGGCACCCTTAAGTTCAAAAAACCAAGACTTGGTAGACTTTACTTCTTCTCCCTGTTAGATCATCCTTCGAGCAACTGACCATTAATCAGCAAGTCGGCTCAACTCTTGTAATCGTCTGATTTGGCTTGATGTTTTTGATTTCTTCCACGCTACCACTTGGCCAAGTAATCGTTAGGGAATCGATTTTGTCCGCATCTCCCAACCCAAAATGCACTTCCTGTGCGTTGGAAGAGAAGTACCCTTCGCCAGAAACGTGTTCTCGGATTTGTGTTTTGTCGCCCGCGACGAGTTTGAGTTTCGTGCCAAATGCATCACGGTTACTGTTTGTGCCTTGTAGTTTTACCTTCAACCAGTTGCCAGCATCTGAGTCATTGTGATACAGCACACCATGTCTATCGGAGTCTTCATCATACGATTCTTCTCCGTTGTTCACGACATAAAAGTCAACCTTGCCATCATTGTCGTAATCGCCAAAAATAGCAGAGCGGTGAATTCGTTTACCAGTGCGTAGCACGCCAGACATTTCAGACGAGTCGATGAACTTGCCGTCGCCAGTATTTTCAAAAAGCACATTAAAGTCGCGATTGTCACCAGAGACGCCATTTAAGTGTCCGCCAGCAACAAACAAATCTAAATCTGTGTCATTGTCAAAGTCGACAAATCCAGTACCCCAACTCACAAGTGGCCAAGTTTTTTGTTGAACAATCGGTGACTCAAAGTCAGCCATAAAAATGGAGTTCTTTGTTTTTCCATCGTTGCTTGATGTGTTGTCGACCATTGACATAAGCAAGTCCGCTTCGCCCGTGTAGTTGCTAATGTACAAGTCCATCATCTGGTCGTTGTTGTAATCACCCCAAGTGATTCCCATTGAACCATCTGTGCTTGATAAACCACTTGGACCAGAAAATTCCTTGAATGTGCCATCGCCCCTGTTCAAATACAGACCGTTTGGATCAGTATCGTTTCCTACAAAAATGTCTGGCTTGTTGTCATCGTTAAAGTCCGCGACAAGAACTTGCATTGTTTTACGGAAACCATCTTGTACGCCCGCTTCTTTTGCAATGTCCGTAAATGTGCCGTCGCCGTTGTTGTGGAAAAGGTAATTTTCAAAACCCTTGAAATCCATAGGAAATCGGAGCCCTTCGTTCC
>JACNLR010000034.1 GCA_014381385.1 Planctomycetota bacterium
AAATTACCGATGGAAGTTGTTTTGACCTCCTTCAAATTGTTGCCAATAACGATTTGCCAAACTACGAAACGGAAATTTTACATGTAACAACTGGTGCTTCGGTTGAAGTAACTGGCGAACTGGTCGAGTCGCAAGGTAAAGGGCAATTTGTTGAAATGCAAGCAAGTGAAGTCAAAGTTATTGGCTTCGTCGAAGACCCAGATACTTACCCAGTTGCAGCGAAACGACATACGTTTGAGTACCTCCGAACAGTGTCACATTTAAGAACGCGTACTAATACATTTGCTGCAATTGCACGTGTTCGAGATTGCCTCTCGCAAGCGGTACACCGTTATTTTCATGACAATAGTTTTCTTTGGGTGCATACACCCATCGTTACGGCGAGTGACTGTGAAGGCGCGGGTGAAATGTTTAGAGTTTCAACGCTTGACATGGTCAACACGCCTATGAATGAAGAGGAAAAAGTCGATTTTGATAAGGATTTCTTTGGAAAAGAATCGTTTCTGACAGTTTCTGGACAAATAAATGTTGAGACGTATGCTTGTTCTTTAAGTCGCGTATATACATTCGGACCGACGTTTCGAGCAGAAAATTCCAATACTTCAAGGCACCTTAGTGAATTTTGGATGATTGAACCTGAGATTGCATTTGCGGATCTCAACGACGATGCAGATTTGGCAGAAGACTTTCTAAAAACAATTTTCACTGGCTTGCTTAATGAGAGACCAGACGATATGAATTTTTTCCAGCAACGAATTGATAAGGGCTGTATCGATCGGCTTGAAAATTTTGTTTCTTCTAGCTTTGAACGGATGGAATACACGGATGCAATTTCAGCGTTAACAAAAGCGCAAGAATCTGGTACGAAATTTGAATATCAAGTAGAGTGGGGGAGTGACTTGCAATCGGAGCACGAGCGATGGCTAACAGAAGAATATGTTGGAAGACCAATCGTGTTGATGAATTATCCGAAAGACATTAAGGCGTTCTATATGCGTCTCAACGACGATGAGAAAACCGTAGCAGCGATGGATGTCCTTGCTCCGGGAATTGGTGAAATCATTGGAGGTTCGCAGCGGGAAGAGCGACTCGATGTTTTAGATGCACGTCTCGCTGCTTGTGGCCTAGAACCAGAACCTTACTGGTGGTACCGCGATTTGCGAAAGTACGGAACGGTCCCCCACGCAGGGTTTGGACTCGGCTTTGAGCGAACAATCCTCTACGCAACTGGCATGGCGAATATACGCGATGTTATACCGTTTCCACGCGCCCCAAGAAACTGCGACTTTTAGCCAATCTAACGTCCTATAACACTATCGACTAGGTTTGGTTTCCCCCTTTATATGTGGAATAACCTACTTTTTCGCAACCTTTTCCTTGGTTTTGTCGAACGAGTAGGTATCCTTGAATATAAAGAAGATTAGAAGAAAAGGTTTCATAGAAATGATTAATTATTGCACTTGTGTTTTTGTCGCGCTTTGCGTTTTGTTGTCCACTGCCCATGGCGCTAAACCTGCGCAATTGGACTACGCGATTACGCTTGGTGAGGAGACTTTCGATCCTAAAACAAAGGTGATTACAACACCAACTGAATGGGAAGTAGTACCCCACAATGGCGATGACCTTCGGCTCATTCAATTCGACGGACCAATTCAAGAGTCTTGGATACAAGCGATGCAAAAAACTGGGATAACCCCCTTGCAGTATATTCATCCGTACACGTACATAACGTGGTCTGATTCTCATAGCAAGGACAGCGCCAATGGCTTACCCCATGTTCGTTGGTCTGGTGATTTTCTCAATGGCTACCGCGTATTACCCAAATGGCGAAACCTTAACGAGCAACCGATTGCATCAAAAATAATGGTCTATCGCGGTGTCGACCTTGAGGGCGTGTTGGAAAATCTACGTGCGGCTGGTGCAAATAGAATTGACCACAACACGGTAGATTCTCGATTCGAAATCGTGTCTTTCACGGCACCGGGAAATTCTTTCCTTGCAATATCAAAGATTCCTGGTGTCTTTACCGTTCAACCAAAACCAACGGATGGTGGATTGCGCAGCGAGATGAGCAACCAAGTGAATGCAGGAAATATTGATTCGGGTGGTATGGCATATCCTGGTTACCAAGATTGGCTGAATATGGCAGCAGGTGTAGATGGTAATGGAGTGGTAGTTGCCGTCGTCGATGGCGGATCAGATGATAATCACGTAGATTTAAGCGGCCAATTTGTTGCATGCAGCGGACAAAGTTGTGGTGGAAATTCTTCAAGCTCACACGGAACTCACTGCGCAGGAACAATTGGTGCAACTGGCGCTAGTGGTAGCACTGATAGTAATGGGTTCTTACAAGGACAAGGTGTAGCGCCGGGTGTATCACTCCTTGAGCAAGTCTATTCCCCAATTTATCAACAACCAGGTGGCATGACACAACTTATGGTGGAGTCGCGCCAAAATGGAGCACTTGCTTCAAGTAATAGTTGGGGTCCAGCGGGATCGCCTCAAGGCTACGATATCGATACGCTTGAAGTTGACATTGCAGTTCGGGACGCAGACCCTGATGTAGAAGGTAATCAACAATTTACCTATGTACTGGCAATCATGAATGGTAGCGGTGGTACAAGTACGCAGGGCTCGCCAGACGAAGCGAAGAATATTATTACGGTTGGCTCTACGAAGATGCGAGACAATGGTGGGAATCAATACACAGCAATAAATGATATCTCAAGCAACTCTGCACACGGTCCTTGCCTCGATGGAAGAGCTATTCCCCACATCGTAGCACCCGGTTGCCAGACGCTCTCTACTACGCCGGGATCGTATAGTTTAATGTGCGGCACGAGCATGGCTTGCCCACAGGTTGCGGGTGGCGTTGCACTTTTTGTAGAGCAATATCGCACTGCGTACGAAGTTGATCCAACTCCTGCTTTAATCAAAGCAGCGTTTACTGTTTCTGCGCTTGATCTTGCTGGGAATGATGATGCAGATGGTGGAACCCTTGGACATGTATTTGATTCCAAGCAAGGGTGGGGCAGAATGGATTTAGATTCCCTACTCGTTCACGATGAAGGTAGCGTTCGATATTACGATGCACCCGTTGTGCTTGAGCAGACCGGTGAACAATGGTCCGCCACTGTTTCGCCCCTTGACCCATCAAAGCCAATGAAAATCATGTTGGTATGGACCGACGCGCTTGGTCATGGTCTTGGGGGCAGCACACCTGCATGGAATAATGACCTTGACTTAACAGTTTCGGCTGGTTCTGCTGTGTATAAAGGCAACAACATCGGGTCGCAAGGCTGGTCAACAGCAGGCGGTAACGCAGATGAAAAAAATAATACAGAAGGTGTTTTCCTCGGACCATTTCCTCCAAGCCAAGCAACTATTACAGTAACAGCAGCAAATCTAAACTCTGATGGTATTCCAAATGAAGGCGATGGTATTGACCAAGACTTCTCAGTCGTTTGTTATAACTGTGCATCAGAGCCTGATTTTTCTATGGCAATTGAACCGAGTTTGGTAGAGGTATGCACACCAGAATCAACAGTATGTACAGTTTCAATTGGACAGTTGATGGGCTATGACAATGAAGTTGTCCTTTCCGTTGTAACGGACTCTGGGATTCTTCATGATCTTTCTACGTATTCTGTAGTACCACCAGCTGAAGTAGAGCTGTATTTGAATATCCCTGATTCGGTAGAAGATGGGAAGTACAGCGTACAAGTGATTGGTATTGCTCCTGCAGATGGTTCCATGCATGAAGCGACTGTCCAAGTTCGTGTTTCAAGCGGCTTGTCTGCAGTTCCGATACTCCAAGAACCATTTGATGGCGAAACAGAACTTCCACTGGCGCCTACTTTTAAGTGGTCAGACGATAACTCAGCGATGTCTTGGCAGTTACAAGTTTCAACTACTGCTTCTGATGCTGGAATCTTTTACGATGCTTCTGATATTTTTGAAGCAGTACATTCGCTGCCATTAATACTTGATGCAAACACGCCGTTCTTCTGGAGAGTTCGTGCTAGTAATAATTGTGGAGATAGCGCATGGGCTGATTGGTGGACGTTTAGAACGACGGATGCAATGCTGGTGCTTCTCGTTGACGACGACGACAACTTGCCTGACGTTCGATCAGACTACACAGAGATGCTCGATGCAGAAGGCATTTTGTATGAAATCTACGATACGAACAACTCTAATAATGAACCATCTCTTGAAGAGTTGCAGAGTTACCCACTTGTGATTTGGTTTACCGGTGATGAGTGGGGTGGTTTTGCAGGTCCTGGCAGTGATGGTGAAGCAGCACTTACTTCGTATATTGAATACGGAGGGTATCTCCTTCTTTCGAGCCAAGACTACCTGTACGACAATGGACTTACACCATTTGGACAAAATTACCTTGGCATTGGAAGTTTCGATAGTGACGTAAATCAAACCTCTGTAACAGGTGAAAATATGTTTGAGAATGTCGGTGCCGTGAATCTGAGTTACCCGTTTACAAACTACAGCGACGAAGTGAACGCTTCTCAAGTAGCCCAACTCGCCTTCAGTGGCTCAGCAGGAAATGCTGGTACCCACCAAGACGGTGAACATGGTGGTGGGGCTGTATTCCTAGGCTTCCCGATTGAAGCGATGCCAGCAACTGCACAACAAGTGCTCATTGGAAACGTTTTAGCATGGTCAAGTGATAGCAGTGAACCGTGCCCTGCAGATTGCGAT
>JACNLR010000113.1 GCA_014381385.1 Planctomycetota bacterium
TTTTGGACCTGTACCGAGGTTTGTTGCATGTCCGTTAATGGAGCCCGGTCTACGGTGCGCACGCTTCACGCCGTGCGATGCTTCAAGACCTTTAAAGTTGTGCCGTTTCATGCCACCCGCGAAACCTTTACCCTTACTTGTTCCGATTACATCAACGAACATAACGTCTTCAAAGATGGAAACGTCCAGTGTCTGCCCCGTTTCTGCGTCACCAATATCTTCTACACGAAATTCGCGGTGAAATCTCTTTGGTGCAGTACCAGCCTTAGCATCGTGTCCGATGATAGGCATAGTCGAGCGACTTGGACGCACATCTTCAAAACCAATTTGCACAGCATTGTACCCTTCAACTTCTTCTGTCTTTACTTGCGTAATGACACATGGGCCAACTTCAACGATGGTGATGGGTACATTTGTTCCATCTTCAAGGAAATACCTTGACATACCAACTTTTTTTCCAAGTAATGTTTTTGACATCGTTGTTGCTTTCGTGCGTAAGTGGTTTTGGCCAGGGATCTTTCGGATGTGACCGGAGTGTTTGATTCTGCTTGGTTTATAGAGCCAAGATTATGCTTTAATTTTTACAAAGACACCTGCGGGAACAACAAGGCGATTGAGCGCTTCAATTGTTTGCGGATTCGGTTCAGAAATGTCAATGATTCTTTTGTGTGTTCTAATCTCAAATTGTTCGCGTGATTTTTTATTCACGAATGTTGAACGGTTCACTGTGTAAATTTCACGTCTGGTTGGTAGTGGGACTGGTCCTGCTACCCTTGCACCTGTACGCTTTGCGTGGTCGACAATTTCTTTCGCCGAAGCATCAAGTGCTTGGTGGTCGTACGCTTCCATTCTGATTCGAATTATCTGCATCGCAGGGGTGTTCCTCTACCTAGGTTCTCTTTTGACGCGCAACATGCGAGCCACTTCTCATCACCCAAGCTTGCTTCGCAAGAGGGTGAATCGAGGATTCTAACCTCTCAAGGGGCACTTTGTCAACGACATAGCCCTCCTCTACACCCTTATTTATTGTGACCATCCTATGCTACAGTGTGCCAAATGTTACCACCTATTTTCTGCCTCTTAGCGCTTATATATAGTACGACCTACAAAAATGGGGATGTCGGAGTTCAAATAGCACTTCCTAGCGATGCTATCGTTGTTGCAACAAGTCAATTGCCACCGTCTTGCATGATTTCGAACTCTAAATCGAGTATTAACTGGCACTTACGCCTAGATCGATCTGCGAACCCGACACAACTACAACCCAAAGAATTCGTCCACCAATTGCGATCGCAAAGGCAAGATCCAGAAGGGACAACCGTGCTTGCGGATTCTTCGCTAAAAACCGACGTTTCTGCTGGTTGGTGGCTCGTAGTTGAAGAACCAGATGGAGTTTTTGGATGGTTCGCGGTTCCCGCTATTGGAAATCAAATGCTTGTCGCAAGCGTACTCACCACGAAAGAGGGCTGGGAAATGCACGGTTCGACGCTGCAGCAATCGCTCAAATCTATTGCGATTCTAGACCCTATAGCCCTTGTGAACGAAAAAATGGCAAGTTTAGACGCTTCCTCGGCTGTATTAGAACAGTTAAACGAGCAATCGCTGCAAGCGCTCGTAGGCTTTCATGAATGGAGACGCATTCAAGAAATAACCGAAAATGGTGCGCTTGAGCGAGAACTTGGATACATGCAAGTATCTGTCACTACAGGGAATAGGAAATCAATCAACGACCTTCAGACAGAAAGCGGCGACCCTGCTGATGGCATTATTGTCACAATTCGCTCCCGAATTCTCCCAAACCCAGAAACAGGCGTCGTTGTTGACGCTGTGGGCCAGTATTGGATGAGTTGGGATGGCAAAGATGAGCGATGGACCAATCGCATCACGAGATGGTTCGACCGGGTAAGTGCAATAAAAAGCGAAACAGGAATTCGTAGCCGAGCAAAACTTGGTATGGCAAAGCCGTCGCTCCTCGTGATGCAACAAGATTTAACTTCCAATGCAATCGAAACACCCTTTCAAACATCAACGGAAGAACCTTGGCTGCCTAGCGCCCTCGTCTGGGTCATCGGACCTGTTCTCAAAACGAGTACAGCGTCTACTTTCATTTGGCATGCCTACGACAATTCAACTGAGCCAAAAGTCACAACACGAAGAGATGTCATTTCATTAAACAGCGACGGAACAAAAACAATCACGACGAGTTTTGGAATCACAGGCGATGAAATGACGACTACTGTCGATCAATACGGCAGGCTTGTAAAACAAGTGCAACAAGGAAATCTGCTTATCACTGGCAGTACGAAAGAGACGCTTGAGCAGATTTGGCAACCGAAAAATCTTTGGTAAGTACATTCGCATACAAAGGGAAAGGCCAATCGCGTCGTTTCGCAATGCGAAGTGCGTTCTTAAGGGCGCGAATGTCCGGCTTTTGATGCTGCCCTTCTAACCATTTGTGCAATGCTAGGAATATACGTTTACGTTCAGGCGATCCATAGGGCGCTGTTGCAATTGCCTCAACATAGTTCGATGGTGCATCAAAATATGTTTTGCGTGCTTCCTCAATCGACTGCGCAAAAAGAGGTAACGTAACGTTCGCCGTTGCCATTACCATGGCACACGGGGTCACGTTCAGCCAATCTGTTGCCCAGCGTTCCATAACTTGGTCGTATTCACACCCACCACTTCCGTGTACAAACAAATCTCCAAGAACAACTCGTGCGAGCAAGGTTAACAGCAACGCACGAGGACGTAGGTCATCTACAATTCTTGTTGCTTTTTCATTTGTTTTTCCTTGCCAAAGAGGCAACTCGCCCGCTTCAAGCAGAGGGATACCACAAGAGGGATATTGCATAAGCGCATTGTTGTACGCAGCAATGCATGGCTGGGGATTCACTAACATCTCTTCAATAATTGCCTTGCCAAGGTCAGTTTCAAGCAATGCAGAGGCGCCAATGCAGTGGTCTACAGTAGCCCAAGGTGTCATCAAGTCGTCTGTTGCATTGGCAAATTGCATAGCAGCGTTATCACCGACAGCTTCGCAAAGGGCACGAGAGAAAATATTGTCCAACTGCGGGGATACACGAGGCTGATCCTTCATTGCTACGTTTTCTTGAAGGGTCGCTATTGTGCATTTCTTTGTCGAAAGATATCTGCCCGTAGTATCGGGAACCTCTATAACACCGCTTTGCCCAATATGGTGGTCGACAACAAGGTGCACAACCACGCCATCTATCTCATCTGCAATTGCGCGCGCAGCGACGAACTTTGCAAGGATACCGGCATGGAAAAATTCTGGTTGATGTCCGGAAATGATAATCGGCTTTTCTTGTAGACCAAGTGTTTTTCTTGCTGCTCGTTTCCACACCGAAATATCTGTCCCAAAAATTTCACCTGAGGGCGACCCAACAAGCGACGACCACGTCGAGATTGCTGGTTCTGTCAACAAGGGATGTGCTCTAAAGCAGCAGGAAGAAGTTCTTCGTTTTTACGCAATTCGTTGCAAAGAACAGCCCTGTAGTGATCGAGACGTTTCATTGGGTCATCGAGTTGCCCGCCGAATGTCCTATTGGGATCGTTGTAAATCATTCGTACTGGCAGTTCGGAAATACGAAGTTTCCTCGCCGCAGCTTGCACCCAAAACTGAATAGGGAAAGCGTACCCATTGACATCAAAGTTAAACGCACCAAGAGTATCTACTCGATATGCTTTAAATCCACAAAATGCATCGGTGATTTCAATGCCAAGCGCATCATGTAACTCGCTCGTTACTTGCCTATTGATTGCTTGCCGATCTTTTGGGGGCATGTCATTTTCAGGATGCACTTCAAGGTACCGACTGCCTGAAATGATGTCAGAATCATTGCTCGCAATCCGTTTCATGAACTGTGGGATTGCTTCTGGTTCGTGCTGCTCATCGCAGTCCATAGTTATAAGCCAATCGAATGAATCAACGGCAGCCCATCGAAACATATCTTGCAGCGACCGACCATACCCACGATTCTCCGAGTGACGAATCACTTCCACTTTATGCCCTGCTAGGAGTGCTGGAGTCAAGTCATTTGAACCATCGTCTACGATCAAAATATCCTCTGCGTACTTGCAAACCTCGCTGAGTACTGAGTTTATGTATTTCGCTTCGTTATAGACCGGAATTCCAATTAATACTCGCATCCGCATATTGTACTCCACGCACACCCTCACAGACTCAGCGTGCCGCTTTGAATGCGGAAACGTTACATGAAGTGAGAGGGGAAACTACGAAAAAAGGGCCCTGCCGAAGCAGAGCCCTTGGGTTTCACACTTTAAGGTGTAATTAGAGGCAAGTACAATCGCCACCATCGCAGTTAAATTCTGGACAGTTGAGGAAGATAGGGTTGCCGTTCCATTCGTAGGTGCCATCGTCGCAATAGCCGTCGCCTACCCAAGTTTCGGGGCAACAATTTCCATTGCAATCTTCGATTTCACCTGCTGGGCAGCCGCCACCACCACCACAATCCGTGCAGTCGCCGCCGTCGCATTGGAACTGGTCACAATTTAAGTAAATTGCTACACCGTTCCATGTGTACGATCCATCGTCGCAAAAGCCATCGCCTACCCAAGTTTCGGGGCAGCAATTTCCATTGCAATCTGCGATTTCGCCTGCAGGGCAACCGCCTCCGCCACCACAAGGGTCGCCAGCACAGGAAGAGTTATCACCTTGATAGGTACCACCTGCAGCAGAACAATCCGCTTCGGTTACGACTGAGCAATTGGTGCCAACGCAGCAAGCGCCAGTTGCACCGCCGCCTTCGCAATCTGGGCAGTCGCCGCCATCGCAGTCGAATGCTGCACAGTTAAGCCAAATAGCAACTCCTACTGGTCCGCCATACCCATAATCAGAAGGGATATATGCACCATCATCGCAGTACCCGTCACCAATCCAGTCGGTGTACACGGCATCTTCAAAACATGTGCCTACGCAGTCAGGAGAATATCCTGCCTCGCAACCACCGCCACCGCCACATGGATCGCCGTCACAAGATGAACCGTCACCGTTATAGGTACCGCCAGCAGCAGCACAATTTACTTCGGTTTCTACAGTACAACTTGTGCCAACACAGCAAGCGCCTGTTGGATCGCCACCGCCATCGCAGTCGCCGCCGTCATTATTGAATGCATCACAGTTAAGGAAGATTGCTACACCAGCTGGGCATTCATCGCAACCGTAATCGGCAGGAATGTATGCACCATCGTCACAGTAACCATCGCCAACCCATGACTCATATACATAGTCAGGGAAGCAAGTGCCTTGGCAATCTTCTGTCCAACCAGCGTCGCAACCACCGCCGCCGCCACAAGGGTCAGCAGCACATGAGGTATTGTCGCCTTGGTAGGAACCACCGATTGCAGAACAATCAGCAGCTGTCATCACTGCACAATCATTGGCAGCACAACAAGCACCAGTAGGATCGCCACCACCTTCGCATGGTCCCCAACCATCAATGACAAGTAGAAGGTCAGCTACGCCAACTGTTCCATCACCATTCACGTCTGCGTCTGGGTCGTTTGTGCCCCAAGCACTGACCATTGCAAGAACATCGCTAACGTCAACGTTACCGTCACCGTTAATGTCTGCATCGCAAGTTGAAGGTGAACCGCATGTGTTTGCGCCACAAGTTGTGTCGTCACCAACATACTCGCCACCGTTACCATTGCATTCTGCTTGAGTTGTTACGAAGCAATCTGCTCCGAAGCAGCATGCACCTGTTGGGTCGCCACCGCCACCACAATCTGGGCAGTCACCACCGTCACAAGCAAATGCATCACAGTTAAGGAAAATAGCAACGCCTACAGGGCCCTCGTAACCATAATCTGATGGGATATAAGCACCATCATCGCAGTAGGTATCGCCTACCCAATCAGTGTAAACAGCGTCCTCGAAGCAAGTTCCCATGCAGTCAGGAGTAAAACCAACTTCACAACCGCCATTATCGCAAGTTGTTGCATCGCAAACAGTATCGTTACCTTGGTAACTACCACCAGCGCTACCACATCCAGCTTGCGTCATAATCGAGCAAGTTTCGCCAACGCAGCAAGCACCTTCAGGTGCGCCACCACATGGGTAACTTGTGCAAGACACGTAATCGCCTTGGTAGGAACCACCGATCGCAGAACAATCTGCTTCTGTTCCGTATGTACAACTTTGACCAACACAGCATGCGCCCGAAGGGTCGCCGCCGCCACCTGGTACTAAAGTGTCAATTGCTTGAGCGCCAGATCCTGTTGGATCAAGCCAACTACTTAAACTGCTTGAACTGCTTCCATCCCAAGATTGATAGAGCGAACGACCATAATAATCATTCAAATCATTTGGACAATATGATGAACCACAACAAAGTTGACCAACAACTCGGTGATTTCCATCAAAAAGTGGTGAACCAGAAGAACCAGGAGCCGTTCGTCCCTCGCCCCAGTTCACGTCCCAATACTCGCCACTTGCTTGAACAGTATCTGGGAATGAAATACGTTTTTCAGCTGCTTCTGGATGGTGAATACCAGCACCAAGGGAGGCTGAATTCGCACGCGACCAACCAGCGTATGTAACACCGTATGCTGCATTTGGATTTGACGAAAGTTCGGTCAAAGTAAAGTCACTGTATGAACGAGTCGCTCTCATCGTTGAGCCAGAAGTAAATTGGCTGAAGTTGCCATCGCCATTTCCACCGCTGTCACCACTTCCGGGAGTTCGGCAGTAACTATTTTGGTGATTCCAATACACAACGATGGATGAGTCACTACCTGAAGTAACACCACAGTGATTCGCTGTTAGGAAATAAGGTGTTTGATCTTGCGCGGTGTTATTCATCATGACACCTGTACAAGTCAAGTAACCATTAAGAGTATAAACACCGACTGATGGAATTTCATCCCACCAAGGATTACCTTCTGGACACATAACATCAATGTTGCATGATTCTGAGGAACCACGACCTGATGCGTCTTGCACCCAGCGATAGCCAGAGTTTATAGATGTAAGTTCGATCCCCTTCACGACAATCGCCTTTTGATCGTTGTCTACAACGATTTCAATAACAGCTTCGTTTCCCGGGACAACTGGAGTCCAAAGCTGTCCGTGTGCTTTGTTGTCATCTGCAGTGAATGCACGAATTCTAAAATCATTATTTGCATCAGTAATCGTCATTGATCCACTTGATGGCATGTTGTAACGACCAAAGCCAAGATTCATAGAAAGAGCGTTGTCGCAAGATACCCGAAGTGTCCAGCGTTGCGTATCAATATCTACACGTTCCCAAATACCGTCCGTCGCTGGTGTAATTGAGGTTTTGGTTGGAACTGCAAAAGCAGGTGCTAGCCCTGCTTTTTCTCGTTGTTCGTCTTCTCTAAAAAGAGAAGCGTATTGTAAATTGTCGACTGTTAATACTGGAACCATTTCTCTTGGCAACTGGTGCTGAGCACTAGGTGCTGGAACTGGTCCCGTGGTACATATCGCCGTTAAAAGAATCGGAATCATTGTCATATCTCCTTATCTGTCTCCAAGGGTGGGTTTTTTGTAGCACGACCTTCAGTGCGCCACGCACGCAAATAGAAGATCCGCCGTAATCTCTAATACGCTATTCGTAAGCCCAACTTAAATCGGTTGCATTAAAAAGGGATAAAAACGGCACAATTTGCCAAAACAGTGCCTTTTTTTGCTTATTTTTACACGTTTGGCATAAAATCTAAAACTTATCCCAAGGCACACGATTCAGCCCAAGCGGGTCCTCAAGAGACAACACCACCCCATTCAGAAGCAATTAGTGGTCGCTGCAGCCACCCTTCTTGGAGTCACCATTATCTCCACTATTGGCTTTATTCTCACTGGAAGATACGAAGGTACTCCGAGCAACCAACTCATCGAGGGGCTTTGGGACACGTTAAATCTTGTGTCCACTATTGGAAACCTAGACGAACTTACTTGCTTCTTGTACCAAGCGACTTCGACCGCTCAACATCTTTGATGTAAATTCGACGTGACTGTCATACTGCAAACACGATTAACAACTCGCTAAGGGGACACCCACAGCAAGGAAGCTTCTACTTGACCGTCACTAGAAATCAGCAAGGACCCCATGCATCAATGAGCATGAGTAAATCGGCGACTCCTACAACACCATCGCCATTTACGTCTGCATCAGCATCGCTTGAACCCCAAGCGCCAACTAAAGCAAGAATGTCACTGACATCAGTTATTCCGTCACCATTGATATCCGAATCACAGGTTGGATCGGGTTCACACCCTCCATCATCACAACTTGTACCTTCACCGAGGAATGTACCCCCTCCTGCAATACAATTCGACTCGTATATATTGATGCAAGATCCACTCGAACCAACACAACACGCTCCTGTTTGTGCAATTCCCGGATTTAGAGAGTCTATGCCTGTTGGGTTTGTTCCTAATGGATCAAGCCAAGCGCTTAAACTACTTGAAGAAGAACCACTCCATGAAAGACCTATTGAACGACCATAGTAATCATTAGAATCATTACCACACGCAGCAGATCCGCAACAAAGTTGACCAACGATTCTGTGACTGCTGTCATACAGCGGTGAACCAGAAGATCCAGGTTCAGTTGTACCTTGTGACCAGTTGACGTTCCAATACTCACCACTTGATGAGCTGTAGTCCGGAATAGAAATTCTCTTTTCAGCGGTTGATGGGTGATGGATTCCAGCACCAACGCCACCCGTACTTGAAGAGCGAGACCAACCAGACCATGTGACTCCCCAGCCGGGGCTTGGGTCAGAAGACAACTCCGTTAATGTAAAATCTGTATACGATCGGGTTGCTCTCATCGTGGAACCAGAAGTGAACTGGCTAAAACTACCGTTACCATTTCCTCCACTATCACCACTGCCAGGTGTACGACAATATGAGTTTTGGTAATTCCAATACACAACGATTGTTGCGTCACTACTACTTGTTACACCACAGTGGTTTGCTGTTAAAAAGTAAGGAGTTTGATCTTCTGCGGTATTGTTAATCATCGCACCGGAACATGTTGCAAAACCATTGAGTGTGTATACACCAACTGATGGTATTTCATTCCACCAATTATCGCCCGTTGAACAAAGAACATCAATGTTGCACGCACCTGAAGCCCCTCGCCCTTCACCACTCTTAAATCCACGATACCCAGCGTTGATTGAAGTCAATTCAATATTCTGTGAAACAAATCGTTTCTCTCTTCTGTCTACGATTATTTCTATCACTGCCTGATTTGATGGAACAATTGGTGTCCACAACTCACCATGATCTTTGTTGTCTTCGGATGTAAATGGACGAATTTGAAAATCGAAAGTCTCATTCAAGATAATCATAGAACCACTTTGTGGCATGTTGTACCGACCAAATCCGAGATTCATTGATTGAGCATTATCACAGTAAACACGATAAGTCCAACGCATTTTGTCATCAGGTAATCGTTCCCAAATACCGTGAGTAGCTGGAGTAATTGAAGTTACGTTTGGCTGAGCAAACAAAAGTGGAAGCCCCACTTTTTCCCTATATTCATCTTGGCTAAATATAGTTCCATAATCGATTGAGTTAACTACCTTCACAGGTATAACTTCGATAGGAAGCCGTTCTTGAGTGCTAATGGTTGCAGCAGTGCAACACGTTGATATAACCAAGGCGCTAAACATGTACTTTCTCCAATTGAATATTTGCCAAACCGACGTCAAGTCTACGACGATATATTCGAATTACCAATAAAAAAGTTCCATATCCCCATAAAAAATCAGAAGAAACACTTTTAAGATTGGTTTAGAGGGTCCCGCCTATACAACTTGGTATTTAAAGACCACAGCCGTTCAGTAAACGCTTCTTCTCCAATTGCAGTTGTGACAAACGGTCGAGCATTATCGAGTGCTGTTTGAGTGTGTGCATCAAGGTTATCAAGTTGCGAAACAAAAATCGCTTCAGGTGTCGATGGCAACTTCGCAGCGCCATGTTCAAGTTGCCCATGGTGGCTCAAAACTATGTGTTGCAACACCGTAATAAAACCGTCTGGCAAAGGTTCTCCAAAATTATCCTCTGCAACTTTCGCTTTATCTTCAAGCCACATTGCACCACGTGCAATATGTCCAATTAGATTTCCTTCACGAGTGTATTCAAAGCCACGATCCCATCGAAGTTCTTCTACTTTTGCCATATCATGAATAAAAAGCGAAATCAAAATAATATCACGATTTAATCGTGGATAGTTTGGAAGCATCGCATCTGCAAGTTTCATCAACTGCAAGGTGTGTTCAAGCAAACCGCCAATCCAAGCGTGGTGAATTTGCATCGCAGCAGGTGCAACTCGAAAATCTTCCATCAATTTCTCATCATCAAGATAAGCAGCACCGAGTGCTTTTGCAGCCGGATGTTCAAGTGTCATCATCAAACCAGTCACTTCAGCGAACATTTCATCAATATTTTTTCGTGTACATGGAAGCAAATCCGTCAATTCTTCCGAAGATGGTTCGTGTGACCAAATTTCACCAATTTTAATTTGCAATTTGTCTTGATACATCTCCTGCGACCCCTCAATTCGCACGAACCCTGTTGATGTAATGTCTGGCATAGTAGCAGGGTCAAATCTCCACAACCGACCAATTGCTTCACCAGTTGCATCTCTGAGTAAACATTTTAGAAACGGTTCCCCATTTCTAGTTGTGCCTATTTGCGGGTTCACAAGAGAGTACACTCCGTGCACGAATCCCTGCCCTGTCATCTCCGATACTTTTGTAGAACTCATTCGCGTAGTGTAGCAATTTCAACGTGACTGCCTCGAGATTTTTTTGCCGCGGAGGCGATTTGCATTTCAGTTGCGCAACGAATGTATAACACCCGGCACGTGAGTCAGTAAATCTGTTGCAAGCATTCCGTTATTACCGTGTTCCTTAGCAAACGACTCTCCTGCCATCGCATGTATCCGAGTACCTAGAACACAGGCTTCGAACAAGTGCTCAATGCAATCCACTCCATATTGCACAATCAAGCCAGCGATGATGCCCGTCAATACATCTCCACTGCCACCTGTTGCAAGTTCAACACCGCCCTCTTTCAATTCCTCGGTTCGGACACCATCGGAAACAATTGTTGTGTGGCTTTTCAAAACAACAACACAACCAAAAGCTTGTGCTAATGCTTCTGCAGAATCACCACCAACACCAGCTGCTTTTGCGAGTCGTTTGAATTCACCAACATGTGGGGTCATTATTGTTGGTGCTCTGAGTTCTAATTGCCCAGATGCGAGTTGCGAAAAAGAATTGAGTCCATCTGCATCAAGGACAATTGGACGATCTTCTCGTGATAACAGCGTCGCAATGATTTGTTGCTGTGGCCAGTCGCTTCCAAAGCCCGGTCCAATTGCAATGCACCGACACCCAGCAGCATGCCTATCAATTGCTTCGATTGCAGCACTTGGAATAAGACGACCAACCTCATCTATTGGAAGTTCAATTCCAGTTGCAACTGGCACCATTGATAACCCTGTTTGCAACAGATGTTGTGGCATTGCAAGCATGACTTTCCCGCAACCACTTCGCATTGCAGCATTCGCCGTCAAGGTTGGCGCGCCAATCATGACTGCACCGTCTTCACTTCGTTGTCCACCAATCACACATACGCTACCAAACGTTCCTTTGTGACCGTCTTTTGCGCGAGTTGGAAGTTGGCACCTCATTCTTCGTCAATAATTTCGACTTCAAGGTTCCCTATTATTTCAAGCATTCCACCCATCTCTGCCCCAAAATTTTCGTCGGATAAGGAAGATGTGATAGTTGCTATATGACCCACGCTATAAGGGGAGTCCAACGTTGCATCAAGGTCAACCCATTGTCCATCAATCAATGCTTGCGACCACATGTGCCATCCAAAAACACCGTTTGGTCCGCCAATATTCGAAACATACACCATGCCCATGACGCCTCTTGAAGGAATATCTGCTGCCCGCAAAACACCACAAAGAAGAACAGCATGTTCACTACAATCGCCCACCTTACTTCGAGCGGTTTGCGAAGCGGATGCAAAGACGGTGGACATGTTTTTCTCGCTGATGTGTTCGCTCACCTTGCTTCTGAGTGCCAACGCTCTGTCAGATACGCTAGCGCCTTCTGGCAAACTCGAAAGCGCATCATTTGCAATTGCAATAACTGCTTCATCAGTTCCATCACATATTGCTGATGCACCGAGGTAACTTTCATCAGCCAATTCTTTTTCAGTTGCACTGCCTGGATCGTTAAGGTCAACTAAGACGGTCGCCGTACCATCATCATTTAAAGTCACGGTTTGCATTCCTATAGAAGGCAAGTTGACCTTTGTGCCATCTTTTTTTGTTTTAACTCGCATAGTTAATTTGCTGGCATTTTTTGCAATCGGTTTGTTCGGTTCAACAAAAAAACTAACCATCATTTCTGGAACTTCGTTTACTGGAGAAAGGGCATCATGCTTCGACATGAGTTTGTTCTCTATTGCTACAAAGCCCGCGTTCATCTTTGACCCAACGTTCAAGCCATCTGCCGTGTAATACTCCATACCAACAACGGGCATTTTGTCATTCACTGTTTCCCAACCGATGACTTGCTGTTCAATGCCAAGCACTTTTTGCTGCTCATCGTTCTTCTTTGTCATCACAACTGTGATTACAGATGGGCCTAGTTCAGGAGCCATAGTTTGATACGTAATTGCCCCAGCGCCCTCTGCCATCTTTTTCTTAAATATTCGTTTCACTGCTTGTGGAGTGAGCCACGCTTCTTTTGGCAATGGAACCTTTTTCACAATCGGATTTCCGCCAGCAGCAGTTGTCATTTCCAGTTGCTCATCCCCAAAAATCCATTTAGTTTCTTGTACCATCCCCATCGCCTCTTGAATTGACTCAACAGAGATGGGTTTTCCATCTGCAGTTTCAAGGAATGTCGTGGTGACTGAAATAGAAATTTCCATTCCATCACGAGAGAGCGTCATATTTTGCACTTTGCTTAATTGTAAGTTTCCCGTTTCGCTATCAACTTCAACTAATTCATGTGCCCAGCCAGATTTTGCGCCATCAATAGTAACGCTATACCAATTTTCTTCTTGGATTGTCCAGTCAGCAAAAGAGACAGACGAAACAAGGGTAACAAGTAGGAATGATAATTTATGAATCAGTTTCATCGGTTTGCTCCAGTGGTCGCATCAAGGGAAAGAGAATGACATCGCGAATCGATTCCATTCCAGTAAGTAACATAACTAAGCGGTCAATACCAAGACCAAGTCCGCCAGCAGGCGGCATTCCAACACGCAATGCGTGTATAAAGTCCTCATCGAGCGAACGAAAAGCGTTTACTTCATCGTCAGCACCATCTAATTGCTCTGTAAATCGTTGCAATTGTAAATCAGGGTCATTCAATTCGGTATACGCGTTTGCAATTTCCATATCTGCAATAAACAATTCCCAACGGTGGGACAATGTTGCATCGTTTTCATGTGGTCGAGTGAGGGGAGAAATCGCACTTGGGAAATCGGTTACAAATGTTGGACGATTCGCAACGAGTGTTGGCTCTGCGTGAGCGTCAAACAAATCGCTGACAAGAAGCCAATGGTTCTTTGTTGTTGCGTCTCCAAAACCATGCTCACTTGCTTTTGCTCGTACCGATTCTTCATCGTGCATAGAACAACCAAGTGCTCTCTCAAACAAATCACCATAGGTTATTCGGTCGAAGGATTTTGCATAGTCAATTGTTAAATCACCATACGCAATTGCAGTGGCATCACCAACTGCATTAGCAGATGCACGAATCATTCCCTCGGTCAATTCCATCATTGTTTCACAGTCGCCGAATGCAGCATACGATTCCAACATCGTAAACTCTGGGTTGTGCCTTCTTGAAACACCTTCATTTCGGAAGTTGCGATTAATTTCAAAAACCTTTCGCATTCCGCCAACAAGTAATCGTTTCAAATAAAGTTCAGGAGCAATTCGCAAAAACAATGGAATATCAAGCGCGTTGTGGTGCGTTTCAAATGGTCTTGCCGCAGCCCCACCAGCAATTGGTTGCATCATTGGCGTTTCGACCTCAAGATAACCTTCATCTTGCATAAAAGAACGAATCGTTGACACGATGAGCGAACGTGCTTTGAATGTAGTGATTGTTTCTTCGTTTGTGTACATGTCAACGTAGCGCTGCCTGTACCGTGTTTCTGGATCGCTCAAGCCATGAAATTTTTCCGGTGGCGGTGCAAGTGACTTACAAGCGAGTTCAAAAGAATCTGCCCAGACGCAAATTTCACCTTTGTTTGTCATCCCCATCTTGCCTTCTGCAACGACAATGTCACCGTAATCAAGTTTGCTTGCGACCTTAAATTGTTCGATTGGCATTGCTGCTTTCGAACAACTGATTTGCAAATCACCGCTATCGTCGCGAATCACAAGAAAGGTCAACTTGCCCATTGCTCGGTGCTGGATACATCGACCTGCGACTTTTACTATTGGCCTGTTGTCGTTTTCGCTATCTTCTTTAAACGTGTCATGTGCTTCTTGGTTAAATTGGGCTCGAGCGGCTTCAAGAGAAATTAGCCCATCAACTCTCTTGCCCCATGGATAGACACCATAATCATCAATCCACCGACCCATTTTTGCTCTTCTGGCTGCAACTAATTGGGATTCATCTTGTTGTTGTGCTGTGTTATCTACCATAGAAGGTAGGATGGTAACTTGCTTGGGTTAGATATGAAACAAGGGATATCAATAATATGACAACTACTATGAAACGAATTGGTATTCTTACTGGCGGAGGCGACTGCCCAGGGCTCAATGCAGCGATTCGCGGGCTTGGCAAATCAGCACTTTATAAAGGAATAGAAGTTGTGGGGATCCAAGATGGGTATCAGGGTTTAATTGAAAACCGAACCACCCATCTTGGAATAAACGAACTATCTGGCATACTCACCCGTGGCGGAACTATTCTTGGCACGAACAATAAATGCTCTCCGGAAAAATATTACGAGGGCAGAAACGATAGCGGTGAACCAATCTATTCAAACGCTGTTGATCGCTGTATGGCTAACGCAGAAGAACATGAACTTGATGTACTGTTCGTGATTGGTGGTGATGGAACGTTTACGTGTACCAAGCCACTCGTTGAAGCTGGTCTTCCCTGCATTGGAGTGCCAAAAACAATTGACAATGATATTCACGGAACCGATTTAACTATTGGGTTTACCACCGCAACTCGAATTGGAACAATGGCACTAGATCGGTTGCACTCAACAGGTGACAGCCACCACCGAGTTATGGTTTGCGAGTTGATGGGGCGAAACTCCGGCTGGCTTACTCTTGCAAGTGGACTTGCTTCTGGCTCGGACGTTATTTTAATTCCAGAAATTCCATTTGACATTGAGACTGTTTGTAAGTTTGTTGATGGCAGAAAAAACGAACAAAGCGGGTTTTCGATTATCGCGTGTTCAGAAGGAGCCCACGAAATAAATGGAACGCAAGTTGTATCAAAACATATTGATAACAGCCCCGACCCAATACGACTTGGTGGAATTGGACAACAAGTTGCACATGAAATCGAGAAAAGAACAGGCATTGAAACTCGCACAACAACGCTTGGTCACATTCAACGTGGCGGAGAACCCGCTGCAACCGACCGTGTTGTCGCAACAACATTTGCTACTGCTGCTTTTGAACTCGCGATAGAAGGGCAGTTCAACAAGATGGTTGCGTTGAGTGATGGGCACATGGAAGCAAAAGAAATTTTAGATGCTGCAGGCAAACAACGCCTTGTTCCAAAAGACCACCGTTTCATCCGAGCTGCCCGAGCAGTCCGAACTTGTTTTGGCGATTAAGGAACTTGCTCTTCAGCGAGAACAAATAGTGCCGCCTCTCCAAGCGTAGGAGCAAAAAGTGTTGGGGTTGTTTCATCAGTAACTCTTCCTGGGGCAGTAAGCCAAATAGTTTTGCAACCTACAGCTTGCCCTGCCTGAATATCACGCGCCGTATCGCCAATCATCCAACTTGCTTCAATATCGATATTAAAATCATCAACTGCTTGAAGAATCATTCCAGGGTTTGGTTTACGCCATGGATGAGTGCCCGTCCACTCACTGAGGACTCCCTCTGGATGATGACAACAGTAGTAATACCGTTCAATTGGACCCACAAGCGTATCGATATGGTCATGAACCGACGTTATGTCCTTTTCAGTGAAAACTCCTCGTGCAACACCTGCCTGATTCGTGATGACAATGAGCAACCAACCAGCCTCTGCAAGCGAAGTAATCGCCTCTTTTGCACCATCAATAATTGTTACAGCCGCTGGATCACCCAAATCACCTTGGTTATCAATGATGGTTCCATCTCGATCTAGGAATACTGCTTTTCTCACCACCATAGAATACAGGGAATGCCACTTCAACAAGACATCAATCATCTCGCAATTCTCATGCCCTCTTGGGTAGGCGATGTGGTTATGGCATCGTGTGTTTGGCAGATGGCGAGAGAGAAATACCCAAACGCGACAATAACTTCCGTGATTCGTCCTAACCTTGCTCAGCTTCTTGAAGGAGTGCAAGGGATAGATAATGTGCTCCCGCTTGAAATGAAATCTTCAGTCTTCACTGCAAGTAGTACGTTAAAAAAGATTCATGCCGATGCCATCGTGTTACTCCCAAACAGTATCCGTGCAGCAATAATTGCTCGTCTTGCCAATATTCCACATCGAGTCGGATACGCGCGTGACTGGCGAACATGGTTATTAACTGAAGGTGTCCAAGTAAAAAAACATCAAACACCAGAACCAACAACTGAATATTACTTACATCTTGCAAACGTTTTATTTGGGATGAACAACACTTGTTCGATACCTTCACTTGAGTACACCGAAAAAGAGGAAAGTTATCTTGAAGAATTCTCAAAGCCAATTGTTCTTTTGGTTGCAGGTGCTAGTAAAGAACAAAAACGTTGGTCACCGAAGAATTTTGCAAAAGTCGCTGACTCCCTTGCCGAATCGGGCGCAACTTGCGTTGGCATTGGTTCGCCTGATGAATATGAGCTTGTAGAGCAAATTGCAGACGCTGCACATTCTAGGGTGCACAACCTTACTCGTTCTGGCATAACGCTTAGTTCACTGGCGACTGTCGTCGCGCAAGCAGATTTAATGATTACAAATGACACAGGTCCTCGTCACCTTGCTGTTGCTAGTGGCACACCAGTTATAACGATGTACGGTCCAACTGATTACCGTTGGACGAAATATGATTGCGAAAACGACATCGCAATTCTTGCCGATCCTTTCTTGCCAGAAAATCTTGTCGCTGATAATAATCCAGACCGTTGCAACATCAACAACATCCCTTCAAGTGACGTCATCGCGATTGCTCAGCTTATTTTGAACAATCAGAACCAACCTTAGGTTCTTCACCGCGAATAATTCTTCCAATGTTGGAACGGTGTTTCCAAAAGACCATAATCGCAATAAGCAAGGTCACGACAAGTAGAGGCCAAGCGTGTTCAAGAGTTGAGCTAAGAAAAACCGTTGCAGTTGCATCGCCAAACAAAACGAGCGCCGCAACGAGACTTGCAAGCGAAATCATTTTTGTGCCTTTTAGCGTGATGAGCCACGCAAGAAATGCTAACAATACTGGGATTGTCAGTAGCGGCCACATTACGACCATACCACCAAACGTTGTTGCAACGCCTTTCCCACCACCAAATTTTAACCATGGGGAATACATGTGGCCAAACAGTGCAGCAAGTGCGACGCTAATCCAAAGGAGCATATCAGTCGTTTCGATTTGATCAATTGACTCTCCAAACACTTTTGCGAGTAACCCAATCACAACCACTGGAACAGCACCTTTTAGAACATCAAGCAAGAAACAAATCAAACCAAAATTTTTCCCAAGTACACGTCCAACGTTTGTTGCTCCTATATTTCTAGAACCATGTTCGCGAATGTTTACGCCTCTTGCTTTTGCAATAATTACACCAAACGGAATACTTCCTGCGAAGTAAGCGCATGCGATTCCAATTGCCCATTGAGTGCCTGTCATACTGCCCATGCTATCAGGAGAAGAAGAATTGGGCGTAAATCAATACATGTTCTAAGTAGAGAGGTTTTAAACAATGATGGAAGAGGAAATGCAAGTAAAATTATCCAACCGACGGATGATTGCAATTCAATTGCAGCTACTAGATAAAGTAGTCCAGCAATACACCATGTTAGGCATGGACCAAGTTTCTTTGCCAATGTGATGCAACCTGTTGCTGTATCAAATTCGCAATCAACAAGGTCGCACAGCAGTGCATCTGCGCTACAAATCAAAATAAATGCTAGCAGAGTAACGATGGAGTTTGAAAAATCATTAAGTACCCACGCAAACAAAGCAATTGCACTACCAACTACGATTGGTTTTAAAAATGGAAAGGTACGCAGGGGTTTCGTGATGGTTCTTCTGCCATATACGATTACGCCTGCTAGTGAGCAAAAAACCAAGAGCGTATTAAGCGGATTGTGAATTGCAAAAACGGCTGTTGCTAAAACAAGAATTGTGAAAGAAATTGCTAATATTCTTTTTTTGTGGCGAAGTGCAAGTCGATGTCTCTCTTGCATAGGTTCAATGGCATCAACGGATGTTCTATGGAACATATAGACACCTGCTGTGAGAAGCCCTGCCCCAGTTAACAATATCGGGCTCTGTTCATTGCTTTGTACGTAAAACATCAATGCAGTAATTCCAACCACATACAGAGCTGCTGGAATGCCAAGCACCGTCAACCACGCCATCCACACATTCTAATCGTGCACCCTCTATGGGGGACAGTCCCCGGGGGACTGTCCCCACACTTTCCGCTTTCTTGAGCGAATAGGAGCGTTTTTCGCTATCGATTTCTGGGGACTGTCCCCTGGGGACTGTCCCTAGTATTTCCAATTTTCTTTGGGGACTGTCACCACACATTTTTTTGGGGGACTGTCCCCACACTTTCCGCTTTCTTGAGCGAATAGGATCGCTTTTCGCTATCGATTTATGGGGACTGTCCCCTGGGGACTGTCCCCAATATTGCCCTGGGGACTGTCCCCAATATTGCGGTACAATGTGTGGATGGATGAGCACGCTGGATATCACTCACCATTGTCTGGGAGGTATGCATCCACAGAGATGCAAGAAATATGGTCTTCAAGGCGAAAAATCGGTACTTGGCGCCGATTATGGCTCGCGCTTGCTGAATCTGAGCAAGAACTTGGGCTCGATATCACAGACGAGCAAATCAAAGAACTTCGATCTCACCTTGATGATATTGATTTTGGTGCCGCGTCAAAATACGAGAAGGAACTTCGTCACGATGTGATGGCACACGTCCACACCCTTGGTGATGCTGCACCGGTCGCACGATCAATTATCCACCTCGGGGCAACGAGCCAATTTGTCAACTGCAACACTGAAATGTTGCAAATGCGCGACTCTACAAAACTCATCGCATCAAAAATTGCTCATGTCATTTGCAATCTTGGTGACTTTGCCCATCAACACCGCAACGTCCCCACTCTTGGCTTCACACATTACCAACCTGCTCAACCAACCACCGTTGGCAAACGAGCTACTCTTTGGGCTCAAGAACTTGCCCTCACATTAGAAGAGCTTGAATTCAGACTCGACACAATGCGTTTCCGTGGAGTTCGTGGTGCAACTGGAACACAAGCGTCTTTTCTAGATTTGTTTGATGGCAACCACGACAAAGTTATGCAACTTGACACTCTAGTTACAGAAAAAATGGGTTGGGACACTGATAAAAGATTTTCCGTCACCGGTCAAACTTACCCTAGAATTGTTGATGCCCAAATACTTTCGTCTCTAGCGGCAGTTGCGGCTTCTGCACATAAATTAGCAACTGACCTGCGCCTCCTTGCAAATCTAGGTGAACTTGAGGAACCATTTGAGAAAAACCAAATCGGTTCTTCTGCTATGGCTTACAAACGAAACCCAATGCGGTGCGAACGCGTCTGCTCGCTTGCTCGCTTTGTGATGAACATGCCCCCAAATGCACTCCAAACCGCAGCGGTGCAATGGATGGAACGCACGTTAGACGATTCCGCAAACCGTCGAATCACTTTGGCTGAATCTTTCTTGGCACTAGATGGTCTACTTGATGTCCTTGGAAATATCACAGGTGGCTTGATTGTTCACAAAGCACGAGTTTCAGCAAATCTGCAAAATGAGATGCCATTTCTCGCCACTGAACGCCTTATGATGGAGGCCGTCAAAAATGGTGCTGACCGACAAGATGCCCACGAAGTCGTCCGAACTCATGCCATTGAGGTAGCTCGAAAAATCAAAGAAGAAGGCATCCAAAATAACCTTCTAGAGCGTCTTGCCACAGAGACAATGTTTCAAGGGGTGAATCTTTCCATGGCGACAGATCCAAGTGGATTTGTGGGTCGAGCACCCGAACAAGTGGATGATTTTTGCAATTCAGTTGTACACTCAATTAGGCAAAGGTACATCGGCTCAGGGGTCGAAATAGCCCAACTGCGAGTCTAAAGCCCTAACACCCACCTAACAAGTGTCTGTTTTTTATGATTTTTCTGCAATTACGGGGCAAAAACGCCTTGTCTGCCGATAAAGAATGCATTGAAATGCAATTAGAAGGGCATCTGCTTGCCCACAAAATACACCCTAGGTTAACCCCTAGTACAACGCTTTGGAGGCACCAACTATGGAATCGTATGACCGCTTAGCACAACTAGTTCAAGACGTAACTGATGATATGGCAAAATGTGAGGGTGGCAATAAAGCCGCTGGCACTCGAGTCAGGAAGGCAATGCAAGACATCAAAGCAGCAGCACAAGACGTTCGCAAGGATGTACTTGGTATTCGCAACAGCGACGGATAACGAACACGAATATATTTTTAGTGAATGGGCTCAAGCAATGTTTGAGCCCATTTGTTTTATACTCTGAATCTCTTATGGCTATTGAACCAATTCTCGACATCTCAACGATTGACCTTTCGCATATTGATATCTCGGAAGAGGATGTCGGCAAGATGAACCCTCAAGCTGGAGATATGCGCCAACTCGACTACGTCTCATATGTGCGAGATGACAATCAGCTTGCTGTTGGAATAAAAAATGTCAAAGACGATGAGTTTTGGGTCTCGGGGCATATTCCAGGTCGACCGATTTACCCTGGTGTACTCATGATTGAAGCAGCTGCGCAGCTAAGCAGTATTTTGTATCACTTGAACGCTGATGTCGATCATTTCATGGGCTTTACTCGTTGCGACAACTGTTCGTTCCGAGGGCAAGTGCTCCCAAACAATACGTTAGCTGTTGTGTCCATCATCCGAAAATTTCAACGTCGTCGTTTTGTTTGTGATGCACAGGGATACGTCGATGGACTGTTTATGTTTGAAGCTAAAATCACTGGCATGATGATGTGATGGAACCCTATCCACTTACGTTTGAGCCATTACTAAAAGAAAAGGTTTGGGGTGGACGAACGCTTGAACGTTTTGGAAAACAAGTACCCGATGCAGTTTCCATTGGCGAGTCATGGGAACTTGCTGATTTACCTGCTTCCATTCCAGATGGCAAAAGTATTATTTCCAATGGGTCACTATCAGGGAGAACTCTCGACGAAGGTTTCCCGCTTCTCATCAAATTCCTTGATGCTAATGATAACCTCTCTGTGCAGGTGCACCCAAGCGAAGCTTATGCAGCAAAGCACCCAGAAGCCCATCTAAAAAGCGAAGCGTGGATTATTCTCGACACAACCACTAATGGCTGTATTTATGTTGGTTTGAAGGCGGGAACGACCGAGGGTGATCTTCGCAATGCTATTGCAAACGACACCGTACCAGAATTACTCAACGCAATTAACGTCAAAAAAGGTGAATGCTATTACTTACCAAGTGGAACATGCCACGCACTTGGTGCTGGCGTACTCGTTGCTGAAGTGCAAACACCCAGTGACACGACATTCCGAGTTTGGGATTGGGGACGCTTGGGGAGAGAGATGCATGTAGAACAAGCGATGGAGTGCATTGAATTTAATTCCAAACCATTAACATTTTCTCAGACAGAGCCATTGGCTAGCGGTGACTTTTTAACAACACATTTTGTCGACACACCCTTCTTTTCAATTGAACGTATTGAATCAACATCTGATACAACGTTGGATTTAATCGTCGATGAAACACCAGTTGTACTTATGGTTGTCGAAGGGAACGCTAACATCGAGCACGCTGTTCCGGTTGCTGCGCCTGTTGGCACAACTATATTGCTTCCAGTTGGATTAACAAACGCAACGATGGTTATGCCAAAAGGCACAGCAATCTTGCGCTTCGATTTGCCAGACAAAAACCGAATCGCATAAACTATCCAGGGGGTAGTTTACGCTTGAATATCTAAATGTTGCCCAGTTGCAATTCGCGTTGCTGCTTCAATTCGGTCAGCACTTCGCGTATACAGTTGCAGCGGTTGAACGTTCGAAACATCAATGCCATCAAATGTCACCTTCCCTGAAACCTGACCTGCAACAAGTTGCTGCACTGGAGAAGCGACCGCTGCCTTTGCAACCTGCGTAGCTCGATGCGCTCCGTACGCTTGAGCGACAGAGAATGGGATTGGACCTTCAATGTTCATACTGTTAGATTACCTCACACTTCCAAACTTGCAACCCCCCCCAAGAAAAAACGATTGTTGCTCTTCCAGCAACAACCGATATTCTTGTTCACGGAATGTCAAATTCCGAGGGCCGCCGCCCACCATTGGCGGATACTAGACATCGACAGCTCCAAGCCACTCGCTTTAGCCGATAATACTTTTTTAATTGCAAACTGGGTTTAGTACGATTTTGCCCACAAAACACGTTGTTTTGATGGCTTGCCTGTAAAGATACAAGTGCCTTCTTCGTTGTGACCATGTAGTGGAATACAACGAAGTGTCACTTTCAGATCGCCTTTGATTTCGTCTTCCACAGCAGGGTCCCCACAAAAATGCGCGTACACAAACCCATTACCATCGCCATCAAAGTGATTGTAAAAATCGTCTTTGCTATCAATTATTTTTGTCGCTTCTTCTCTTCTAGCAAGCGCACGATCAAAAAGACCTTGTTGCATCTCATCGAGAATATCCGTGACAGTTTCAATAAACTCAACACGGGGGACACCACACTTTTCTTTGTGTCCTTTGTCACGCCGCGCCATAAAAACAGAATCACTTTTCATATCACGCGGTCCAACTTCCAAACGAATTGGAATCCCCTTCTTTACCCAGCCCCAAGTTTTTTCGCCACCACGAATATCGCGATTATCTATTTCAACTTCAACCGAACGGCCGTGGTAATTAATCACCCCCAAATCGTCAGCAAGTTTATGGCAGTAATTCAAAATCGCTTCTGGGTCATCTGCTTTAAACGTAATTGGAATAATGACAATGTGCGATGGTGCAAGTCGAGGCGGAAGTACTAAACCATCGTCGTCTGCGTGAGACATAATGAGCCCACCAATCAAGCGAGTAGAAACACCCCAGCTTGTTGTCCATGCAAACTCCACTTCTTTATTGTCGTTTTGGAACGATATATCTTGCGCTTTTGAAAAGTTTTGTCCAAGAAAATGCGAGGTTCCTGACTGAAGCGCTTTGCCATCTTGCATCATTGCTTCGATGGAATACGTCTCAACAGCTCCGGGAAAACGCTCACCTTCGCTCTTTGCGCCAGTGATTACTGGCATCGCCATTGTGTTTTCTGCAAAGTCCTTATAGATATCAAGCATTTGCAAAGTTTCGTCAATTGCTTCTTGTTCGGTTGCGTGGGCTGTGTGCCCTTCTTGCCAAAGAAACTCTGCGGTTCGTAAAAACAAACGAGTTCGCATTTCCCAGCGAACCACATTTGCCCATTGGTTAATCAAGAGCGGCAAGTCGCGATACGATTCAATCCACTTGCTAAACATTTCGCCAATAATTGTTTCTGAAGTTGGCCGAACAATTAATGGTTCTTCTAATTCCCCTGCTGGTTTAAGTTTGCCATCACTATCTGGCTCGAGACGATGGTGCGTTACAACAGCACACTCTTTCGCGAAGCCCTCAACATGATCTGCCTCTCTTTGAAGAAAACTAAGAGGAATAAAGAGTGGAAAGTAAGCATTTTTATGCCCTGTCGCTTTAAACCGTCCATCAAGATTTTTTTGAATGTTCTCCCAAAGCCCATATCCCCATGGCTTAATTACCATGCACCCACGGACAGGAGATGTTTCTGCAAGGTCTGCGGCTTTGATGACCTCTTGATACCACTGAGGATAATCCTCACTTCTTGTTGGAGTAATTGCTGTTTTTGTTGCTGTCGCCATCTGCTAAGGATTCTATCATGTCCAACATGAAGCAAATTGCCTCTCTGCTTACAGACATTAAAATTTCTCACACAATTTTTGCGATGCCCTTTGCAATTCTAGGTGGTTTTATGGCTGCTACAGATACTCATGCAATCAATTGGGAAACTTTCGGTTGGCAACTTCTACTGATTGTCGGATGTATGTTCTTTGCCAGAAATGTCGCGATGCTAGCCAATCGTATTTTCGACAAAGATATTGACGCCAAAAACC
>JACNLR010000232.1 GCA_014381385.1 Planctomycetota bacterium
GCCTGCGCCGGCTGCGGCCATCAAAGCGGTTTGTTTGACTAAATCTCTGGCATTTCCCATCACCATTCTTATCATCTGGATCTACGAACTCTGACCAGTGGAACGCGGACGTATTGATCATTTCTTCAAATTGATCGCCCCACTCGTCCTTCTTATCAAAGTTTGTTACCCAACGCTTCTCGTCGCTTCTCACAAAGTCATGCGCTGCAAAAACGTACCTTGGGTTTTCTTCCCAAGGATCAATTAGACCGTTGTGCCAAAATCCAACTTGTGGCATGTCAACTGCCCAAGCTCTTGTTGCACGATCCCATTGCACAAATAACGCCGCCGTCTTTCTTCCTCCGTCATACACAGGAATTTTTTCGTATGTAATGATGCCGTCCTGGCTCACCCTTTCTGTCAATGTGATATATCCAGAACGTTGTTCATCTTCATGACCATCTCCATCATCAGCCATAATCAACATATCCCATTGGTCTTTCATCTCTTGGACTACTCGATTATCGAATCGGTTGGTCGATTCATCAGCAGGGTCAGATACCGAAAGCTCAAGCCGATCAATGAGTACACGCTGGCTCTGATTTTCTCCTGTTATTTCATCACTGAAGTCATCAAAACGATAAAGAGCGACGCTGTTCTGGTTGCCAGCAGCCTTGGAATCGTAAACGTTTCGTTCCGTACTCCAGCCATCTGAATATTCCGCAAAGGGTTCGCTAGGGACCCGAACTATGAGCGTATTACTTGGATGCGTATTTTCAGGAATTAATTCTTTAATATCCAAAAAATCCAGCCAATCTCTATCAAAGATATGCGCTTCGGTTGGATTTGGTGTTGCATATTTAATTGTCGATTCTTCATTATTTGAAATTGAATATAAAATTAAAGTTTTAGGGGCCTTGTAAGTTGAGGGCTCTAAGGGTCCTAACTTAGCGCCATTACCAATCGACAACTCGCTCAATTTAACTTCTTGGCCAAAAAACTCAATTGAATATTCATTCAAATCTACATCATTATCAAACGGATTGGCAAGTTGTACGACTGAAACGGTTTCTTGAGGACAGTCTTCAAGGTCATTCGTTACAAGAAAATACTCCGTACAACTGACACCGGGAATGCCTGGTTCTTCACAATTCCTATACGGTTCAAAATCACCCCCACTCCAAGTACCAAGCCCCCGTATACCCTCTTCTTCGCTACCCTCGCAAAGTTCCTTCGCGATGTTGTTACAACTGCCACTGTCAAAGCAGCAAGCGCCTTCCTCGCATGGGTCATTCGAACACAATACATCAGGCTTAAACAGCCCCCCACGTCTTTCGCACTCCAACACAGAAGTGTCTACACAGCCGCCTTCTGGCAAACAACAAGCGCTGTCGCATTCTCGTTCTGCACAGAGTTCACCCGGTTTAAATGAACCCCCAAGCACTGTCTCGCAGTAATAGAAAAAGTCACTCGATTCTTCGTCAATGCCGATTGACATAATGTCAACGCAAGTACTACTTGGCAAGCAACAGGAGCCGTTTGGTACACAATAAATACCTTCTTGGCAAAATGTTCCAAACCCATTGAAATAACCAGGCGCATCGTCTGTAGACCATAGCCCATCTTCGTCTGGATCCCACAAGCCCTCGCAAGTATCAATCGATAGCATTTCACATCCACCAGCCCACAAGCAACATGCGCCAAGGCAAGGGTCCTCATCGCATAAGAAGCCAGCCCTAAATGTACCACCCAAGTCAGAGCATGTCACTGCAGTACTTTCTAAACAAGAACCACTTGGAAGGCAACATGAGCCCTCAATGCACGTGGTATCCTCACATGGCACACCTTCTCCAAGAAATGCTCCAAACATTTCATCACATGAAGGTGCAGAGACATATTCGCAACCGATTTGATCCAGACAACAAGCGCCACCGCAGGGGTCTGCTGCACACGAACTACCAAACGGACGAGGGTCTCCACCAAGATACGTACACGTTGCAAGCATCTCTACATCAACACAACTGCCACTTGAAAGACAGCAAGCTAATCTACATGGTGTTACAGAGCAGGACTCTTCAATGTATTGTCCGCCAAGGTCAATTTCACAATGGTCTTGGTCCGTGTTGATACAACTTCCACTTTCTAAACAGCAGCCCCCTGCGCAAGTATTTTCTGCGCAATTTGTACCATCGCCAGCATATTTGCCAGCAAGGTCATCACATGCGCCTTCACTTTCGACCATCGTGCACTGGCTGTCCGTGATGCAACATGCACCTAAGAATTCGCCAGAGACAGGACATTGAAGTCCAAGGCTTTCGCATACTTCATCTATAAAATGTACGCCTTCTAAGGAAGCACAAGCACCAGCGCTTACGCCATTAACGCAAAATTCTCCGTCATTGACGCAACAGGCTCCAAGGTCGCCCTGGTTACAAGGATCATCAACAGAACAATCCGTGCCGTACCCCACGAACGTACCCTCAATATCTTTTTGCGCGCAGGATGCTTTTGATAAGACTCTACACTCGTCACGACTTACACAACAAGCGCCAACACATGGTCTATCGCTGCAAGTCGTGTACTGCAACCATTCACCGCCAAGCAGTTGGCAATCTTCATCTTTAGATGTATCAATACATGCACCTGAATCTAAGCAACACGATCCCGAGCAAGGGTTATCGATACAAAATATATTCGCTCCTGCGTACTCGCCACCTAAGAAATTACAGATATCTTCACTGCGCACATCGAGGCATGTGCCACTTTCAAAACAGCACCCGCCACGGTTGAATTCACATTCTGCAGATGCGCAATCTACAAAGAAACTACCGCCCAAGAGAGAACACGTTACTGCAGACACATTTTCTAGACACTCGCTAAGCGGAGTGCAACAAGCACCAAGTGGATCTACGCACAGTTCATCTGTACAGACAACACCATCGCCTTGATAGATACCATCAAGATCGCCTTCACAGAGTTCCTGTGAAATTTCATGGCATGAACCGCTTTCTAAACAACAGGCGCCTACAGGCTGGCATGGTAATACATCGCTATCTGAACATGAAATTGGGAACCCATCATCATCTTCACCATTCCAGTCGCCACCAATATCGTTGCAATTTTCCTCAGGAATATCTGCACAACCGCCAGTAAAGAAACAACAAGCACCACGGTTACTCGCATCGCAAGGAACTGTACCGCAAGAAACATCATCACCGTTATAAATACCATCTATGGAGTCACATCCAATTTCTGTAATCTCCATGCAACCACCGTAATCCCCGTCTGCAGAAGAAATCTTTTCGCCTTCATTTACAGAAGGATATTCAGGGTTTGCGGTTGTTGGAATTGCCGTTTGTTCTTCAAATGCAACCCAGATAAAGCGATCGTCATCCAAGATGTACGTGGAGGATTGACCAGTTAAGCCTATTGAAGTTCCAACACCGCCGGGCACAACAGATTCCGGAATCATAAAGACAGCGCCACCACCACGAGCATATCCAACGGGCGTGAATTCACTCCCGTAACAAAAGACTCGCTTAATATCTGGAACCGCTGAGTCTGCAAACAGAATTTCAATAGCGACGCCGTCGCCATTAGTACTACCATTTTGCAGCACATCACCAGTAAAACCAATTGAGAAGAGTGTCATTTCACCTTCGACTTCACCTTGCGTAAAATCATCTAGCAATGAATACGTCTGGTACGGCAAGCCGTCAGCGCCCTCGTAGAGCACGATATTTACTTCTGTATCATCATCAGAAATGGAGAGCAGGACATCGTTGCCGATTGCCACTTCAATAAGTTCATGCACGACGCCACCAGCGGGTTCAGTAATAGCCTGCGTCTCATTTATTGATCCAGGTGTTGCTTGACCCTCGCCAAAAATTTCCCAGCTAAAATCTTCATACAATGAACCCGACCCGTGTAAACCAATCGAAGTATTCAAAGCAGCTGGTGGCGGCTCTTCATCTACTCGGTCTCCCAAGTCAATTGCAGTAAGACCAGCCGCCGGGCCATTCGTAGCAACAAGATCGTTACCGTCCCCTCCTTCGTAACTCAGGAACTGCACAACGTGCTCTACGTCGTATGCATCGGTATACGTAATCGCAATCCCGTCCATTCTGCCATCTTGCAGTATAAAGTCGCTTGCAAACTGATGAATGTTGTAATACAAGACCATACCACCTACAAGTTGACCAACATCGAAATCGCCGAGATTCATAGAGTCATACACTTCGCCTGTTATGCCGTTACCGTCGTCGTCTAGTCCGTCGTATAAATAAACGTTGACATCCGATGGGTCGAGTGTTGCGTCGATTGCTATTTCAATAAATTCGTTAAAATCCTCGCCTTCATCGTCGTAGTGCAATTCATTAAGCCAAATTCTCGGCAAGCCATATTGCAATTCGTTTACCCAAGCCCTGTTTGTACCATCAAACAAACAACATGCACCAATAGGACCACAATTTATGTTTTCATCACCGCATTCTGTACCAATTCCCAAATAATTTCCAGAAAGCATATCGCAGGAATCCCGCGAAATTTCTTCACAATTACCCATGTCGTAGCAACAAGCGCCAAGGAATAAACATGCTGTATCAGAGCAAGTAGCACCCTCTACATATTCGTTGCCACCAATGTCAGAACAACTATCCGCTGAATATACGTTCAAACAAGAACCACTATCAAAACA
>JACNLR010000026.1 GCA_014381385.1 Planctomycetota bacterium
GGGATTGAAAGTAACCAGCGATTTTGGGTGGAGTTTCGGTGAAATCAGTTCAAGTCTAGCGAACTCAATGGTAGGTTGGCGCCCAACGGCGAATCGAAATGCAGAGTGGCTGTTTAGAACGCAACTGCAGTTGGCGTTCTAAACCAGAGACAGAACATATTAGTTAATTTCGACTGTGCTGATTCCTTCGGCAAGCATTTCATATACTTGCGAGACATCGTTTGAGCCCATGCGAATGCAGCCCATAGATGCTTGGGTCCCTATTGTCTCAGGCTCAATCGTGCCGTGAATACCAAGGCCAGACAAGTCCTTTGTGCGCTCTTCGATCCCTTCAAGACCAATCCAACGTTCCCCGATGGGATTCATTGGATTGTCAGCGCTGTAAAACTCTCGGGTTCTAGGGTTTACCCACGTTGGATTAACGAGTTTTGAGTTCTTACGAACTTTGAATAGACCTGTAGGGGTAGAATTGAATTCACCAAGCCCAACACGGTACGATCGCACAAATACCTGCTCATTACCATCGCCCTGATATAGGTCGATGCGGTACGTACTCTTGTCAACTTTTGCGTGGAATGGTCCAGTAATCAATTTCAGATTTTGTCCCGGTCGAATTCCAGAGGCTTGCTTGATAGCATTAATGCGCTGGATAAAACGCCAGTTGACGTGTAATCCCATTTTTTGAACTATCCCACTCAATGTGTCTCCACCACGAACGATATATTCAAGAGCAAATGGATCATCTGGTGTAATTTCTTTTGAAAACACGAGCGTATCCGAAATATCTGTCAGGACGCCACGTGCCTGTGCTGCCTCGGTATCGTTGAGTAATCCACTACGCAGGAGCGACGAGAGTTGCAACCTTGCTGCTACGAGTTGGCCACTATCAAGAAGGTCCAAACCTTCTTCAAGGTTGGCAGAAGTAGTTGCTGCAAGTGCAATCGGTTTCGCAAGGGTTGGAGTTTGCTTTGGTGCAGATTCTTCCTTGGCGGTCTCTACAACACTATGTTCGGTGCGTTTTGGAGGCTCGATAACCGGCTCTGGCGCTTGAGTGATGACAGGAGGCGTAGCAATTGGCATCGGCTTCGCTGTTTCTACTTTGGGAGTTTGGATGGTTACTTTTGCAACGTCACTGGCTTCCTTAGTCGTGCTCTCTGGCCAAAGCATCCAAGTAATACCCAAAGCTGCAACAAGTACAATCAGCCAAGAAAGTCCTCGTCGTCCCCGCCTTCGTCGATACATAGATCCGCGTCGAACTGATGAAAAACCGCCTTGACTTGGTAATGCCATGTGGGGGATTGTAGCGATTCTGCCAAACCCGTGACTACTCTACGAGAACATTTGTTGGAGTAACAACAGCACTCATACATTGGTCATGGGCCTCCCTTGGAACAGCTCGCACAATCTGCTGCTCAAAACAGACGCCAATGACAATTGGAGGGCGCGCGTTTGCTAAAAATCTATCGTAATACCCACCTCCGCGCCCAAGCCGCCCTCCAGATGCGTCAAACCCTACTCCAGGGACCAAAACGACATCAATACTGTCAGACGGTAACGCGTGTTTCGCTTTGGGCTCTAGGATGCCGTGGCGAGTTTCAACGAGTGCCCCTTGATCAAGCGAGGTGAGTAGCCCGCCGCGCATCGTCTTGGTTTCCCAGTTCACAAGGGGAACGCAAATGGTTCTGGATTCATCAATCCACAATGCAATGAGAGATCGGAGGTCCACCTCGTCAACTAGGGGGAGAAAAGTAAAAATTGAATCGGCTTGTGTTACAGAAGCAATGGAGGAAAGTTGCGAGCAAATAGATTGGCTTGCGCCTCGTTTTTCGTCGCTTGACATCGCACGAACACGGTCTTGTATTTGCTTTCGTAGTTGTTTTTTACTCATGTGAAATACACTGCATTTATTTTTGGGAGCTGATCGGGATCGTGGTTGGTTGGGGCAACAACAGATCGTTGCTGCGAAACATCGTCTCTCGCTTTGGCAATAGCATCGTATACCGCTCGAGACTTCGGAGCATTTGCAAGATAGATAACAAGTTGGCTTAATGTGAGCTGGCATTCTGGCAAACCAACACGTTCGACAATACTCCACGCTGACGCTGCTTGTTCCATTGCGCGTGGGTCGGCGAGCCCGATGTCTTCGCTTGCGAAAATAGCCATTCGACGAACTATAAAGCGTGGATCTTCACCAGCTTCTAGCATGCAAGCCAACCAATAGAGTGCCCCATTGGTATCACCCAATCGAACTGACTTGATGAGTGCACTTGCGTGGTCGTAGTGGCCGTCGCCAAGTCGGTCGTATCGCACAGCTTTTTTCTGTATGGATGTTTGCGCAACTTCCAAATCAATCGGGGCGCCACTTGCACTACCAATCGCAATGGAGAGCGCATTGAGAGCACGTCTTGCATCGCCATCGGCGTACTTTGCCCAGTGGTGGATTGCATCTTCTGTAACGTGCACTTCTACTGCAACGGCGCCTCTTTTGTCTTGCAATGCCGACCGTAAAACGGTAATGATTTCATCCTCTGAAAGTGGTTCAAGTTCAAAAACGGTAGAACGACTAATCAAAGCATTGTTGAGCGTGTATGCAGGGTTTTCAGTTGTAGCGCCAATCAATGTGAGAATACCTTGTTCAACTGCTTGGAGTAAAACGTCTTGTTGACTTTTGCTAAATCGATGAATTTCATCTAAAAACAACATCGTTCGTCCGGTGCCTTGTTCTAGGCGAGTACGTGCTTGTTCGATGATTCTACGAATATCCGCAACACCAATCATCGCAGCATTAAACGATTCAAAGTGTGCCTTCGTTTCGTTGGCGATAACATGGGCAAGAGTAGTTTTTCCAGTTCCCGGTGGTCCCCAGAATATAACGGACGTAAGGGTGTCACTTGTAATCATTCTTGGCAAGAGGCAATCCTTTGCAAGGACATGACATTGCCCCACAACTTCGTCTAGTGCTTTTGGTCGAAGACGATCAGCAAGGGGGCGCACTACATCCCGTTGTTTGTTGGCTTCCTCTGAAAATAGATTAGGCATTTTTGGATTGTAAACGCAAGTTCGCACTCCGATAACTTGTTGAAATTGCTATTTTATTTCTCCACGGTACGTAAGTGGTGTATTCTTCACGATATGTGTGGAATTGTTGCGTACATCGGATCTAAACCAGCACGAGAACTCCTCCTTGAGGGTCTCAAGCGGCTGGAATACCGCGGATATGACTCTGCTGGGCTCGCTGTTTTAAACGGCAATATCAGGGTTGCAAGGTCAAAGGGACGCGTCGCTGGCCTTGAGGAAATGGTCGTCAACGATCCAGATTTTAATGGGACAGTCGGTATTGCACACACCCGCTGGGCAACGCACGGTGAACCATCAGAGCGAAACGCTCACCCCCAGAGCGATGACGCAAAGAGTGGTCACGGCATACAACTTGTACATAATGGCATCATTGAAAATTACGTTTCTTTGAAAACCTACTTGAAAGATAAAGGGCATGTGTTTACGAGTGAGACGGATACCGAAGTCCTTGCGCATTTAATCGGTGAATTGTACGACGGCGATTTGGAAACAGCAGTGCAGTCGGCATTGCGCGAAGTGACAGGCGCATATGCAATAGCAGTGGTTTGCGAGAAAGAACCCGACGTCCTTGTTGTGGCACGCAAAGGTTCACCATTGATTGTTGGCGTTGGCAAAGACGAATACGTCGTTGCTTCTGATTCAAGCGCAATTGTTGCGCACACGACACAGGCATTCTTACTTGACAACGAGACAGTGGCACGATTAACGCGTGATTCGTTCCGAACGACAACGGTTGAAAATGTTGAGTTAACACCTGAGATTCAAGAACTTGAATTTGCGCTCGAGCAAATCGAACTGGGCGATTTCGAGCATTTTATGTTGAAGGAAATTCATGAACAACCAGACACGCTGCGAACATGTATTCAAGGCAGAGTAGATGCACTCAATACCAAAATAGTCCTTGGCGGCGTTGCACAATTCGAGGCCGAACTCGTCAAATCAAAACGCGCGTTGCTTCTTGGGCAGGGCACCGCACTCCACGCTGGCATGGTGGGCGAATACTTGTTTGAAAAACTCGCGGGCATTCCAACAGAAGTTGAATTTGCTAGTGAATTTCGTTACCGAAACCCCATCGTTGAGGAGGGAACGGTTGCAATTGCTGTAAGCCAGTCAGGTGAAACAGCCGATACGCTTGCTGCGGTGATCGAGGCAAAACGCCGAGGCGCACTTACATTTGGCGCAGTAAACGTTGTTGGCTCAAGCATTGCGCGCGAGACGGATGCAGGGGTGTATTTACGCGTTGGTCCAGAAATTGGCGTTGCGTCAACGAAAGCATTTATTGGTCAAGTAGCGGTACTTACGATGCTTGCGACTTATGTTGGTCGTCGGCATCATCTTGGGCGTGAAGAAATGTCAGAGTTGCTTTCATCACTGGAACACATTCCAGACCATATCACAACAGTGCTCAAGCAATCAGATCATATTCTTGAAGTGACAAAGGGTGTCGTCAACCGTGACAACTGGTTGTTCCTTGGACGAGGTACGAATTACCCCGTTGCGCTTGAGGGTGCACTGAAGTTAAAAGAGATTAGTTACATCCATGCCGAGGGCATGCCTGCTGCTGAAATGAAACACGGGCCGATCGCATT
>JACNLR010000188.1 GCA_014381385.1 Planctomycetota bacterium
AATTGGCAATAATAGTATTGCTATGCTGACTAATCGGTACTCAAAACCACAAGCAGCAAAAAATGCCGATATCCCCTTTGACAACTGAGCTTCTGATTTCCCCATAAGGATAGTGAGGACGACTTGAAGAGCCTCTGCGTCCCTGATAATCCGAGAAACAAATTCACTTGCACCGTTTCGCAATACTCTTCCAAGTTCCATACCTAGAACATGGTTGAAGGCTTCTTCTCTAACATCCGCAACGACATGCACCGCAATCCACGCACTTAAGTATTGGTGCAAAAAGTTTGCAAGACCACCAACAATTGTAAGGCAACCTATTCCAATTAGAATAAATACAACACCATCAAACCTGTCTTCTGGCAGTTGGCTCAGTAACCATTGTGGCACTTGGACAATGTGCTCTTGCGCATTAAAAGTGCTTGCTAGTTCAAGAAGCGAGACTCCACCTTCTGGGTTTAGAATCAACGAAAGCGCGGGACCTAAACTGAGCAACCCAACGCCTAATCCAATCGCTGAAAAAATTGCAAGCAAGATTGCGAAGAAAAGGCGAATCCGCCAAAGGAACATACGTTTTGCAAAGTACTTAAAGTGTTTCACGTTGCATCGTGCCCTTCGTACACTTTACGAAGTTCAGTCCAGAACGACGGATAACTCTTTGATACACATTTTGGATTAACTATAGATACGCCACCGCGTTTCGTACCAACTACAGCCATAGCCATAGCAATACGGTGGTCATCTATTGGGTCAATTGCAGTTGATGTTTTTACTTTTGTTTGCAATTTCAACGGAGAAATTCGAATATCAGTATCACCAGATGCAATACCACAGCCGACTTTGGCGAGGGATCGAGCCATGACTTCTATTCGATCAGATTCTTTCAGAGGCAACGTTTCAAGACCGTAAATCCTAGACGGCGAATCCGCAAAGGCGGCTACACCTGCAAGGCAAAGAGAAGCATCAGGGAATCCTGAAGCATCGAGGTTACCAAACCCGCGAACAATTCCAGTACCAGTTACCTGTATTCCATCTTCAACCTCGGTCACATGCGCGCCGATTGTGCCTAGTAATCGAATCGCTTCCATGTCGGGTTGCAAAGAATCCAGTTTTAAGCCCTGAAGTGTTACAGAAAGACCATCATGCAATGCAGCAACAGCTGCAAAATAGATCGCTGAACTTGCATCGGGTTCGATTTCTAATTCGCGGTGTGTTATTCTTGTTTGTGGAACTGTAATCAAGCGCACTTCGTCCGTACATGCGTCCATCACATCTACACCAAAAGTACGTAGCACATTTGTCGTCAGGTCTATATAGGTTGAAGAAGTAACTGGCATCTTGCAGTGGAGTGATATGCCACCTTGTGTAAAGGGCGCGACTAACATCAGTGCAGAAATAAACTGGCTCGACTTCGTCACGGGAACTTCGATACTACCACCTGTAAACGATGAGCCGTTTACTTCAACCGGCATCGTGTCGTTATCAAACGTAGCGCCAAGTTCACGCATTAACGTGAGCAATTCGCCGATTGGACGCGTTCGCATTTTCCCATCACCGTCAACCGTTACTGGTTCTCTTGAGAGTGCGCCTGCTGCAATCATAAAACGAGAAGGCGTACCACCTGCCCCTAGATTTACTGATGCACCATGTGGCGGTTTTCCATCAACGCCATGGAGTACTAATCTAGAGGGTGTCCATTTTACGCCTACTCCGATTTTTGAGAATGCAACAGCTAGAAGATCCGTATCATCACATTTCAGTGGGTTTTTCAGCACAGTGCGACCAGCACCAAGAGCGCCAAGCATTATCGCTCTAGCCGTCAAACTCTTTGATCCGGGAACTCGTACAACTCGATGCCCTAACCGTTTCAAAACTGGAATCGACTCGGCGGACGAGCCAGCATTTTTTTTACGCATACTTTGGACTCATCCATCTCGCCTAAAAATTGCAACCACATCTTCAATGGGCACAACAAACAAACGGTTGTCCCCTTCGAAATCGACGGGGATACTTTGCTTTGGATTAAACAATACTTTGTCGTATTGCTGAATCGGATAATCGGGGTTGTTTTCAATCACGGTGCTTACAGTAACAATTCGGCCTGTAATAGTAGGGATTTCAATTTTGTCTGGCAAATGAATGCCGACCTTGGTTACCTTGCGGTCTTCATCCTTTCGAATAAGTACTCGCTCGCCAATTGGCTCGACTGTTTCGATGCTATTTTTTTGGGTGGTCGTTTTTGCCATATATGTGCATGATACGAAGCATCAGCATTTTTCGCAAAATAAGATGATTAGAGCTACAATCAAACTAAGGGTTCAAATCGACCAAAATTCGTCAACAATTGGTTCCTTTTAGCAGTATCTATTGGCGTTCTGGGAACATCGCTCTACGGAGTGCTTACACTTCTTCCTACCAAATACTTGCCTCCCTACCCAGTAGTCGTGCTTTTGTTCTTGCTAACGGGGCTTGCGTATATGTCCAGCGGCGCGATATGGGTAAACCTCTACTTCAAACATCCGTCTGGAATCTTCTGTTTTTTCTGTGGATACGACATGCATGCTCAAGCAGAAAAGGATTCGGCTTGCCCCGAATGTGGAAGAAATTGCACTTCAGAGTACCGCCAGACCGGCTGGAGAGATACCGCCAAACAAGTGCCGGGGTGCCTTCTTTTCCTCGTCGGTGCATTTTTCCTCTTCGTAGGAGGTCTTGTTATTTTCTTGCTCGAATACGGCGCACCGACTCGTCTCTGAGAATAGTATCTAAAATAAAATCCTCACAGAAAATAAAAAAAGGAAATTGACTGCTGAATACTCCTTTTTCGTGAATAATTGAAGTTTTACCTTCCATTTTTAATGGACAACTGTATCATGATTGTTTGAGAACTTTTATTATTTTGGAGTAATTATGAGCACTGAAACACCAAATCCAGTCCAAGAGACCACAGTCGAAGTCTACACTAACACAGATCCGTTGCATTTGATAGATGTCGACCACGTACGAATATATGTCGGCAATGCTAAACAGGCCGCGTTCTATTACGCGTATGCCTTCGGATTTCAAGTCACCCAATTCGATGATCTTACAACTGGAAATCGGGATGAAGCTTCATACCTTCTTACACAAGGCAACATCCGCATCATCATCACAACAGGACTGACAAAAGACCACCCAGCGCAACGGCACACCAATCTCTTTGGTGACGGCGTAAAAGATATCGCCTTTACAGTCTTCGATGCAGAGAAAGCATACAACCGAGCAATCGAAAATGGTGCAGAGTCTGCCTATGAACCGTTCACTGTTGGCGATGAGAACGGCAAAGTAACACGCGCAGGCATCAAAACCTACGGCGAAGTTGTTCACACCTTTGTTTCAAGAACTGGAACGTTCGCACTTCCTGAGTTAAAACAAGGCGGAACTATTTTTCCCGGCTTTGAACCAATGGAACATCCATTAAACCAATTCAACAAAGACAATCCTTGTGGTCTGAAATTTCTCGACCACTGCGTAGGCAATGTTGAACTCGATGGCATGAACAAGACTGTCCAATGGTATGAAAATGTTCTTGAGTTCTCGATGTTCAAGCACTTCGATGATGAAGACATTTCGACCGAATACTCTGCACTCATGTCAAAAGTCATGTCCTCAGGTGGTGGACTCATTAAGTTCCCAATCAACGAACCAGCAGAAGGCAAACGCAAAAGTCAAATCCAAGAATATCTTGATTGGCACAACGACACCGCAGGTGTACAACACCTTGCGTTTAGAACAGACGACGCCCTCGCTTCTATTGCAGAGCTCCGAAAACGTGGTGTAAACTTTTTACGACTTCCTGACACGTACTACGAACTCCTATGGGATCGAATCGGCGAGATTGAAGAAGAGAAAAAACTCGTCCAAGAACTCGGCATCCTCGTTGACCGTGATGACCAAGGGTATTTGTTACAACTCTTCACTCGTCCTGTACAGGATAGACCGACATTGTTTTTCGAAATTATCTGCCGTCGTGGGAGCCAATCTTTTGGCAAAGGGAACTTCAAGGCGCTTTTTGAAGCACTTGAACTTGAGCAAGACCGACGCGGCAATCTCTAAAAACCATACAATCCTCAAAAAGGATTCCATACCGTGCCATACTACAAATCACTAGGTGAAATTCCAGCGAAACGTCACATTCAATTCCGTCGACCCGACGGAGTGCTTTATTCTGAAGAAGTCTTCGGCACAGAAGGTTTCGACGGACCAACTTCGACGATGTACCACATTCATCCTCCAACGCAAGTCTCTGGATGGAAACTCGAATACTCAACAGAGCAAGAGTACGTTGAAAAAAATGTGATGCGAATGCGACATCTTGTCTCCAAAAAAATGGAGAAAAAAGGCGACCCTGTTACAGGCCGGACAGTTCTTTTTGGTAACAGTGACTGCGAAATGGGAGTCTGCGTTCCAGATTCGGGAATGGAATACCACTTCAAAAACGGTCAAGGTGACGAGTGCCTCTTTATTCA
>JACNLR010000093.1 GCA_014381385.1 Planctomycetota bacterium
TCGATCGTGATAGTTCCCTGTACAACTTGATTATCCCGCGATAAAAGGTGAGCATTGACAAGTTCACCGGCGTATGGATTAGATTGGCACGTCGTAAATCGCAACATGAGAAGTCTTGCATTGTAGCTTGGGGTCAGACCACGGTAAAGTTCGTTACAATTCCCGTATGAACACAACAGAAACTAGCGTGTACGAAACCGACCTTCCTTTTGAAGGCCGCCGCCAAGGAAAAGTTAGAGATATTTATCAAATCCCTGCTCAAAATGGTGACGCTGGGATGGTTTTAATAATTGCGAGTGATCGAATCAGCGCCTTCGACGTTGTTATGCCTACGTCCGTTACAGGCAAAGGACAAGAACTCACGCGAATTAGTACACAATGGTTTGAGTTTATTCGTGATCTCAACATTATTGAAGATCACTTGATTTCTACAGCACCAGAAGATGTGCCAAGCCTCGAACCGTCTCTTTACGAACAATGCGAAGGCCGAATGATGCTCGGGCGCGCTTGCGAAGTTATTCCAGTGGAATTTGTCGTAAGAGGGTATCTCGCTGGAAGCGGCTGGAAGGAGTACCAAAATAACGGTACCGTTTGCGGCATCTCCTTACCAGACGGATTACAGTTATCAAGTAAATTACCTGAACCGATTTTCACACCTGCAACAAAAGCCGTTGAGGGGCACGATGAAAATATAGATTTTGAAACTGCTTCTAAAATTGCGGGCAAGGAAGTCATGGAACGGTTGCGTAGCATTTCGCTTGAAATTTACACCAAAGCAGCAGCATATGCAGCAGAGCGAGGCATTATTCTTGCAGATACTAAATTTGAGTTTGGGTACGCACTCGATGCCGACGGCAACACTACAGATGAGATTTTGCTTATCGACGAAGTACTCACGCCAGACAGTTCCCGCTTCTGGCCAGCTGACGAGTACGAAGTTGGACGTGAACAGGACAGTTTCGATAAGCAGTATGTACGAAACTGGCTAGAAACTGTCGTTGCCAGTGGCGATTGGGACAAAACACCTCCCGGACCTGCATTACCTCAAGAAATCATCGACGGCACTGTTGCCCGCTACCGGGAAGCCGCCACCCGCCTCTTCAATTAAACGACTCGCGGGATTATTTTTCATTCTGATGCTTGGACAGTATTGCGAAGAAGCATCGCAACAGTCATCGGGCCAACGCCGCCGGGAACAGGTGAAATATAGCCTGCGACTGAACGTACCGCGTCGAAATCTACATCCCCAACCGTTTTCGATTTGCCGTCTGCATCAACAATTCGGTTGATACCAACGTCAATGACAACCGCGCCCTTTTTCACGACATCGGCGCTAATCAATCCGGGTACACCCGCAGCACTTACCAAGATATCTGCGCCTTTCGTAAGTTCATCGTGCTCCTTAGTATGTATGTTTGTTGAAACCACTGTAGCCTCCGCTTGCATGAGCAAGACGGCAACCGGCTTCCCAACGATTGTACTCGCCCCAACGCAAACAGCGCGTGCCCCGCGAATCGCAACTCCAGTTGATTCAATCATCTCCATGACTGCAAGCGCCGTACACGGCACCAAACTTCGCCTGCCAAACACAATATTTCCGATGTTCGCAGGATTCACACCTTCTACATCTTTTTCAACGGAAATCCTCGTCTGGATTGCTGCTGTATCAATTTGCGCAGGCAGCGGCATATGTACCATAATCGCCGTAACCCCAGAATCGTCGTTTAAATCTTCAATAATTCCAGCAACCTCTTGATGGCTTGCATCCTCTGGCAACTCGTGCAACATGTACATAATTCCAACCGTACGGCAAGCCTTCGCCTGATTTGCTGCATAGAGATGTGCACCCTGGTCACCACCAACAAGCACTGCATCGAGTCGAACTTGTTTGCCCTGAGCCTCCAACGCCGCAACTCGCGTAGCAAGCGAATCCTTCACCGTCTTTGCGAGTGCCCTTCCATCAATTATGGTTGCTTCAGCCATGAAGTGGCAGGATACCAACGATACAATACGAGCATGACCACTGATCAACCATTCTTAGCATTAACTATCGGAAATACTCGAACTTCCATCTCCACAATCAAGGGGAGCGAAATCGAATCGACAACCTCTTTCGATTCTTCCGACTCTAGCGCGATTGTCGAGGGCGCAATTAAAGCTTGGAAAGCGATGGAGAGCGACAACCCCCAAATAATCATCGGTGCAACGAATGAAACAGCGAGCGATACGATTTCCGCTGCTTTAGCCGACCAGACTTCCCGCCAAATTTGGCAAATAGGCGAGGACGTCCCCGCAGCAATAGGTCAGCACCTCGACCCAGAAACAATTACAGGAATAGACCGTCTTCTCAATGCTACAGCGGCATGGGCTTTATGTAATCAAGCCTGCGTCATCATCGATGCTGGCACCTGCGTTACCGTCGACTTTGTAGATGGTGAGGGAACATTCCACGGAGGCGCGATTGCTCCGGGCGCGAAGATGCAACTTACATCCATGCACGAAGGAACATCCGCCCTTCCAGAAGTTGCATTTAAAGCACCTCTGCACGAAGCGTTCGGTAAAAATACTGCCCAAGCGATGTTGCAAGGAGTCTTCCATGGTATCCAAGGCATGGTTCGCCAACTTTGCGAGCAATACGCGATGCGCTACGGCGCGTATCCACGGATTATTGCAACAGGCGGCGACGCAGAAACGCTCTTCAAAGAGGACGATCTCATCGAACAGATAATCCCCGACTTGCAAATGCAAGGAATAGCGATTTCTGTACAGTTCGCTTTAACAGAAGAAGATGCCTAAAGAAACGTGGACATTACTCACACCACCCAACATGGGTGCTATTGCAATTATCCAACTCCCTTCTTCTGCACTCCCTAAAATCACAAACAAAACTGAGTGGAAAATTGGCAAACTCTACCTCGTTGCAATCCCTGACATCGACGAAGCTGTAGCAGTTAAAGTTACAGATGAATATGCGCACATTATGCCACACGGCGGCATGCAGATACTGCGAAAACTCGCCGCTCTATTTGCTGACCTTGGACTTGTGCAAACTGAAACGCCGACTTTTCTTGAAACGCAAAATGCAATTGAAGCAGCGATGCTTACGGCCTTGTCGATTGCTCAAAGCCCACTTGCTGTAGACCTTCTCCTATCTCAACCCGCAAATTTAGAAGGCGCAACACGATCTGAAGAAGATTTCTCGCGTGCTGCCATCCTCAACCATCTCATTCATCCCCCGAAAGTAGTGCTGCTTGGTGCACCCAATACTGGGAAGTCGACCTTGATGAACGCGCTCACGAAACAAGACACCTCAATCGTCCACGACCTTCCGGGCGCAACCCGCGATGCTGTTGGCGCTCGCATCAATTGCGCCGGTCTTGTCGTTGACTTGTATGACCTCCCAGGATTTCGTGATACAAGCGACTCCATTGAACAAGAAGCTATCACGCTCGCCAAACAAATCGCAGCCGACGCAATTCTTACCATTCTCATTGCAGATGCTGCCCACGATTGGGAAGAATCAACACAAGATCATTTAAAAGTTGCAACGAAGTCAGATGTTAAAATTCGGGACGATGCTGATGTTTGCGTGAGCGCACACACCGGCGAAAATTTGCAAGAACTTGCAATAGCAATTCGCGATGCAATCGTGCCACCAGAAATGTTACAGAGTGATAAGCCGTGGTTCTTCTCTGGTTACAGCCCAACCGAGGAGTAACCGCAGTCTACGTATAAAACTTGCCCCGTCACGCCAGAGGACATATCACTCAACAGCCATGTTGCTGAGTTTCCAACATCTTCACCAGTCACGTTTCGTTTCAGTGGTGCCTTTTCTTCGACCCAGTCCAAAATAGAACTAAACCCGCCAACTGCCATCGAGGACAGGGTCTTCAGTGGTCCGCCACTAATTGAATTTACGCGAATGTTCTTCTCGCCAAGTTCCATAGCAAGGTACCGCGTTGCAGATTCAAGTGCACTCTTGGCTACGCCCATGACGTTATAGCCGGGCACTGCTTTTACGGCTCCCAAGTAACTCATTGAAATTATCGACCCACCGTTTTTCATAAGGGGCGTTGCACGGTTTGCCATCGCCATCAAGGTGTAGGCACTAATATCGAGCGCTTGCGTATAGACCTCTCTCGGGGTCGCCGCGAACTTGCCTTCTTTGAGCCAATCTTTATCAGCAAAGGCAATAGAGTGAACTAAAAAGTCAATCTCACCGAGCCCGCCAAAGACCTTATCTAAGTCCTCGTCGCTTCCTGCATCCATCGAAATTAACTCAGGGTCGTCAATTCCGATTGCTTCAAGCGCTTTGCGGCACCGCCGCTCCATTTTTTCGCCTGGCAGATGTGTAAAGACACACTCTGCACCGTTTTCAACGAGTGATTTAGCGATGTACCACGCATAACTTCGTTCATTGGCGATGCCAACGACGAGACCTCTTTTGCCTTGCATTAATGTCATGGCGGGCATGATACCG
>JACNLR010000056.1 GCA_014381385.1 Planctomycetota bacterium
GATGAGATTCGGTCTTGCAAATGGCACAAGCCATTTGCAATATCGAATCCCACCTCACTAGAATACAAGTAAGAGGAAAGCAAGTAAGGGGAAAGAGCGAAGCGCCCGTTCCCCGTAAAAAACCCTGAGATTTCGAGATGAGATTCGGTCTTGCAAATGGCACAAGCCATTTGCAATATCGAATCCCACCTACGGGTTAATGTATTCGGCGGAAAGTTGGGTTGGGAGCTCTGCCTTGGACAGCGTTCCGCCAACGAGTGTTTCGAAGTCAGCGGGCTCACTGAGGAGCCAGCCAGTAGATTGCCCAAAGAAGTGGTGCTCCACGCGTATTCGAAGGGGGCGCCCCAAGTCGTCATCAACTGCCACAAATTCTCCCGTCACCGTGTCCGGACTTCCTACGTAGTAAATACCCCCATCGGCAAGAAGGTCTCCATCTTCAAGGGTAACCTCCCGTTGCCCATCGATAAATTCTGTGATTGTCACTGTGCCGGGTGTCGACCCACGTAAATTTGTAAGTTTCGCCACTGACTCCGTTATTACTTCGGACGATGCCTCGCCAAGGGGCGTTGACCAATACAGATACGAACCAAATTCAAGCGCTCCGTAGGCATCGACCGCATCATCTCCAGCCGAAACCACCGCAGAAATTTGGTCGGAAAACACGACACGTCCAGATTGTAACTCCGTTGCGGTTACATCCATGGCAACAATCGCGTCGTTAGCCTGCGTAAACCACGATAGTCGCCTGACGGTTTCTGGCGCATCGCTCGTGTGTAAAAAGTCCGTGACCTCTGCTTCTATTTGGAAGGCTGTCCGTGCTTTTTGAGCCGTTGCACGGTTGTACACCACATCAAATTTGCCAGATTTCACAAGCGCGCGAGCGAATGCCTTCTGCATACTTTGCCCTACATCTGTCCATCTTGCATCAACACTGGATCCTGTTGTAAAGGTTGTTAGAAGGATTGTTGGCTTTTGTGCCGCCTCGGCACCCATCGGACCTGCTCCGGGAGCTGCGTTATACGCCCATGGATTTGATGCACATCCACAAAGGTACATGATAAATAAAAGTGAAATAAAGCGCACATGTGCATATCGACCAGAACACGCATTGTTCGTTCAAATTTGCGGTACGATGGTCATTACTATGAAGGTAGCCCTGTTTTTCTTATTGATTACTGCCCCAATCCTTGCGCAAGACGCCCCAATCCAAAGAGTGCCTCTCCTTCGGGAGGGTACAAAAATCTACGAGGCAACCGGTGGTCTCACTCGCGAATCCCCCAATAGACCGCTTTCGATTACCATCGAACAAGAAGCGGGTGGCATTTCAAACAAACTAATAGTACTTCCAAACGAGCGTCTTGCTGAAATGGAGGCGGTAACGCAAGAAAATACCAAGAGCCAGTTTCGATTTTCTGGTGAAGTGTTTGCTTATGGCTCAAATAACTATCTGTTGGTGCGAAGCGTCGTTTCGATTGGTGACCATGCGAGCAGAATCCACCCAACGATTGTTCCCATCGACCCAAATGCACAAGAACTCAACGAAGAAGATTTTGAAGACTCCGTTGAAGATATCTTCCGCGAACTTGAGGAAGCAACTGGGTCCCTTGTAAGTAGTATTCGAAACGCTGCTGAAAATCCCATCAACAGTAACGAGCGTTTTGTAGAGGGTGCTCTTATTGTTGCTCGTCGATGCCATCTGGTGCGAAACAAATCAGGGGCATGGATTGCTGTTTTTGTGAGTGATTCTTCTGGGTTAAGTGATCCACCCTGCACCATTTTGCCAAGTATGCGGTTTAAAAATCTCACGCAATGGTTTGGAGGTCAAGACCCATCGACCCCAGTCCTTCTTACTGGTGAGTTGCTGCAATACCACGGGCATGCCTTTCTCTCGCTCCAAGGATGGCGCCCCGTCCACAAAACGGACCATCTCCCCTAATCAACCGCGAGTTCGCGTTGGCTTTTGGAATGGTTTATCACCCGCGGGGTTATTAATTTGATGGTGGAGATTGTTGGTGGCACGGCAGGTTTCCCCAACGCAGGGTCGCCCAAAGGCAGGGCTGCGATTGCTCGAATAACGTCCGCTCCCTCAATAGTTTCGCCAAATGCGCAATATTGGTCATCAAGACGTGCGGTTCCGGCCCTTGAGAGGCAGAAAAAAAACTGGCAGCCTGCTGAATCAGGATCGCCAGCCCTCGCCATCGATATTACCCCGAAATCATGTTCTAACGTGCTTCGCTCGATGGGAATCCAGTATCCCGGACCCCCCATTCCAGAACCAGTGGGGTCTCCACCCTGAATGACAAACGGGTTTCCTTTGCTTGTGAGCGGTACTATCCTGTGAAAATTAGTGTTGTCGTAAAAATCTCCACTTGCGAGCTCTCTAAAGTTCCAAACCGTGTTCGGCGCAACGTCTGGTCGAAGTGAAACTCTAATGTTTCCCAAACTCGTTTCGATAATTGCGTCTTTGTTTACATACACGCGCCAACCACTTAGAAATGCGCCCTCCACGCCATCTTCCTCCGCTTCGTTTTGCCAGCCTACGATTTTAGTGTACGTTGTCTTTCCGTCAGGTCGCAGCGCGTCTTCTACAACTGGTACTTCTCTTGAGAGCATCGGTTGGACAACAAGCGGTGTTCCCACTTGCTCTCCTTGAACAAGGAGCTGCAAGAGTACGGCGGACGGTAAATCGGATATTTCAGGTATCCTTCTTGTGAGGTCGTGTGTCCCGCGGGTCAGTGAGGTTGGCTTTGACACGCGATGGTGTTCAAAATCAACCAAGACAAGTTGCCCGACATCTTCACCTTCTGGCAAATCTACTTCAACAACAATACCGTTATGTAAACCGTTGTATGTGTGTACAGGAGTTACTTGTTGCAACATAATCGAGAGTGGAATGATAAGTGTCGTCAACATTTTTCGTTCTCCAAGTTACGGACGAAGAATTGCCAGCAACTGAGATCGTACCGCGCCAGCATCAGCAGAGCCCCCGCTTCGCTTCATTGCTTCGCCAATGAGTCTACCAATTGCGGCGTCTTTCCCCTCGCGAACATCCTGTGCTGCTTGTGGCTGTGACTCAATTGCCTCTTGCGCCCACTGCGCAAGTGCGTTTTTATCTGTCACCTGCAACAAGCCCTCTGACTCTGCGAGTGCTTCTGCTGTCTGGTCTGAACTACACAGCAAGCCAAACAGCGTTGTCGCTGCAGAGGAACCAACCGAGTTGTTTTTGCGAAGAATAATTATTCCCGCGAGTTGCTCTGCAGAAATGCCCAACTCGTCAACATCGCACCCCTGCTCGTTTGCGAGTTTTGCACCTGCATTTAATATCCACTTTGCGCTTTCGCTTCCATTGTTTGACTCACAAACGCAAGCCTCAAAAAATCGACAAAGCGACGGTTCTGAAATAAGAGCAGATGCGTCTTTGTCCGAAAGTTTATATTCAGACATATACCTCGCACGTTTTGAAGCGGGTAACTCAGGAATCGATTCATTTACTTCATCTATCCATGCTTGCGAAATTGTAAGTGGTACTAAATCTGGATCGGGGAAAAACCGATAGTCGTGTGCATCTTCTTTTTCGCGCTGTAACAGGGTTACCATATTTTGATCGTCCCAACCACGGGTAGATTTCGCGTTTGGACCCATCACTTTTCCGTCCTCTTTCCATGCTTCAACCTGTCGAATCGCTTCGTGCTCGATTGCTCCATGAAGCGCCTTGAAAGAATTTAAGTTTTTTACTTCTACGATGGGTGTTGCATGTTCAACACCATCATCAGTTGTAATGACCACGTTTATGTTTGGTTCAAAGCGCATGTGTCCTCGCTGCATGATTCCTTCGGTCACGCCTAAAAATCTACAAATTGCTCGGATTTCTTTACCGTACGCAACGGCTTCATCTGCGGAAGTCATATCGGGTTCGGAAACTATTTCGAGCAACGGTGTTCCTGCGCGATTTAAATCTACGAGAGAACCGTCGTAATGCCCGCCTCCGGGAAGTTCGTGTCCAAGTTTTCCCGTGTCCTCTTCAAGATGCGCCCTTGTGATTCGTACGGGTTTTTTCTTGCCTTCTACCTCTATCTCAATTACACCTTCGAGGCAAAGTGGTTTGTCAAATTGACTTATCTGATAACCCTTTGGCAAGTCTGGGTAGTAGTAATTTTTTCGATCCCATTTTGTGAAGTTTGCAATCGTGCAATTTAGAGCAAGGCCAACGCGCATTGACATCGAAACAGCGCGTCTATTCACCACCGGAAGTGAGCCCGGCAGTGCCATGACAAGTGGGTTCACAAGCGTGTTTGGCTTTGCGTCGTACCTACTTGGTACCGCGCCATTGGGTGCAGATGTAAACATCTTGCTTTCTGTTGCAAGTTCAACATGAATCTCCATCCCAACAAGGAGTTGCGTAGAACTAATCGTTTGTGTACTCATTATTTCGAAATCTCGGTTATGCCAAGGTCTTCAGTTGTAAACAAAGAATCAAAAGCAAAACCTGCGCCTTCAATATTTTCTCTTGCACCCTCACAACGGTCAATGACCGCAATAATGCAAACAACAGTCGCACCTAAAGATTGAATGGTTTGCGCCGCTTCAAGAACCTGACCGCCCGTTGTTGCGATGTCTTCAACGATAACAACCTTGTCCTCTGGTTGTAACAAGCCCTCGAGTTGTTGCGCCGTACCGTACTCTTTCTTTTGATTGCGAATAAAAATACAAGGCAGCTCAGTTGCCATCGCTGCTGTTGTGACTAAAGGAATTCCACCTAGTTCTGCGCCGGCTAACAATGACGTTTCTTCTGGTATTTTTGTTGCAAACAGGGTTCCAAGCTCACGAAGAATGTCTGGTTTTGTTGTGAACAGATACTTGTCTATATACCACGCAGATTTTCGTCCGCTTCGTAGGGTGAAATCACCATGCAGTATGGAGGTGCTTGCAATTCTTGCTGCTAATTCTTTTTTGTTCATACGTTGCACATGATATCAGTTGCCATCTGCGTTAGTGTTTGCTTGCTATGGTTGCTCTTGTGGAGGTCCAAGGAGCTCAAGTTCCCTCTTCTTAGAAACTACTTGAACTTCAGAATACACCCAGTTTGCTACTGTGCTTACTGCGCTATTGCTTGACGACATCGCTTCCAAAAGTTTAGGATTGTCAAGTGCTTCGTCTGGCACGTTGGGGTGGGCGAACCGTAAAAGCCAAGAGAACTGCGATGCGTTGCTCTCTGGTTCTTTGAGCATTCCGGCAAAGGCCTCAATGGACGCGTCGTTTGACATTGTTGAAACTATCCACGCCTGAGATATTGGCCCAAGTCTAGGAAATGCCAGAAGTAGTTTTGTTATTGCATCGTCTTGTAGTTTCAGGCGATCGCCAATTTTTTCCGGAACTGACTCCGTACCTGGGATGGGGGTAATAAGTGGCTGTTCAACCGCGAACGTAACGTCGTCGCCAACAACCCATGTGAGCAGCGCAAACGTTGTTACATCGTCTATCGTAGTTACATCTTCTATTTTTGCAATGGCATCTTTAAGCCAAAGATCATTCAGGCGAACGCCGTTAACTCTCAAGCCATCGATAAAGGTTGTTGAGCCTAACGTGTCAGGCTCATATACAATAACCGTTTCGCCAACGCTGTTCATAGTTTCGCGGGCAAAGAAATTCACCGTTGCACGCAGTTTTAAAGACGCGCCATTTATTGGGAACATGTCAAGTTGTTCGCCCACCCAATACTGCCTTAAGTCGAGGGTCACTGTTTGTGTTTCATTTGGCAACAACGAGAGTTGTTGATTTATAGGCACAATAACTGGGGCGCTTAGCTGTGGTTGGGTGTCTGGAATTTGCAGTTGCACTTCAAGGAGAACAAACGGTCGAACTGGTCCATTTTTTGCGATTGTTAATGGGAGAGATGTGTTGTTCGTTAACTCAATTTCGACAGTTATTGCTTCGTAAGGGCTGTACGTTTGCGACACTGGGTTGATATAAACACCAACAACAGACCTAGGGTCTTGCACATAATCGTTGAGGGTTTCTAGGACACCAGCCATGAGTTGTCTTAGGACTTTTATTTCGGGGCGCAAATCGAATTCGGTTGCAACTATCTTTTGTAGTTGCACTTTCGCCCAAACCCCAAGAATCGTACCAGCACTCTTTTTTGCTACATGTAAAAAGAGCCTTGCTGCTTCGCGGTCATTACCCTGTTTTAGATATGCAAGTCCAAGCCCCGCTTGGGCTGCTGAGTCGTCCACGAGTGGTGCTAGCGTCGCAATTGCTTTGGCAACTTCACCTTTTTTCAGTAGCACCCAGCCTTCAAGCCGGTTTCTTTCGACAGGGTCGATGGTGGCGCCATCTTCAATAGAGGCAATGAGCGTTTGCACCGATTCTGGATCGTCTCCAAACCAAATCAAAATCCATGCAGCTTGAAGATACAGGTTGATGGCATTTTTCATACCTCCCGCTCCCCTGGTTTCTAAAAGTTTAGCAACTGAATACAGCGATGCAGTGGCAGAATCAACGGCTGCGCGAGTAATAGAATTGTCAGATTGGTTTGCGTAAATTGCTGCACGAACTGTTGCCAGTTTAGGTAAGAGTGGTGCATGAATCCTCGCGAGTTCAAGCGGTGTTAAGCGAGGGGATCGAATTCGTGTTTGTTCTCGATATTCCTTGTCCGCATACACTTGTCTTGAAAGAATCAGGTCAAGCGCTCCAACTTGGTCACCAGATGCCCACGTGCACAGCGCTATGTCTGCGAGTAGTCCCTCTTGCAGTAGTGCTTGCTGGGCTGGGGTGTCTCCAAGAATAATTCTGTATATTGCGAGTGCATCTTCGTAGTCACCATACGCCATTAAATATTCCGCTAGGCTTACTTGAAGGGCTGTGTCTCGAATGTTCGATAGCAACGCAACGGAAAGAAGTTCCGCCCTTGTGTAGGCGTCAGCACTTTCATCACCGAAAAATCCAGCAGCCAGAATAGTAGCGTCCGGGTTTGACGGATCAAGCGCTACAGATTCGGCAAGCCATCGCGCAAACTGTTCCATGTTGCCAAGTTGTCTTTGAAGTAGCGCCGCGTCTAGAGCAATTCTCGAAGCAATCCGCGTATCGAGTTGCGCACTCCTTCCGCCAGAAAGTAGTTGCTCATAGACCGACATGCGTTGATCCGCGGTATTGGTCAACTCAATCGCATCGCGAAGTCGATCAAGTTGTAGGGATGTTTGGGTTGGCACTGCCACGAGTAGCTCTTGCGTACTCTTTGTTTCTAGTTCTTGCAAATCTGCCATCTCCGCAATTTCCACCAATGCCCTTAGGATGCTTGGGTTTTGCGGCGCGAGTTTTGAGGCCTCCTTTGCGAGTTCGAGGGCTGCCATAATCGAATTAGTGTCGAGCGGCTGCGTCATCGTTGCTTTTCGTGCTGCTCGGACGAAAACATCGGCGAGGCGCTGCGAGGCGTTCGTCTCTAGCGTGCTTGGGGTGCCCGTCTGCGCGGCTGTTGTAACACTCGGGGCAACAAGGAGTATGCCTATGAAAAGTGGTGGAAGCAACCGCATAAGCGGGAATGATATTCCAATTGGCTTTCTGGTGGGCTTGAAAGGGATTATGGAGGAGTGGTTTGAAAATAGAATCTCATCCCAAATGCAATCAAGCCACCAACTTGGGGAAGTTACGGTATTCTAGGGCTCAAATTAAAGGTCTTTATATGTTCAACAAACGAAATGTACTTCTCTTCCTCACTCTCACCACTTACTGCACTGCATCAACCTCGGTTTCGGCGCCGCCAAGATACAGAATTGATACCATTGTCAGCAAAAATACCCTTTCTGAGGATGAGAACAAGCGAATCAGTCAATATGCCGTCGGTTGGGCGGGCGCTCTTGATACTACGGACACGACGGAGTTGTTTGCAGCAAGGCAACGGCTCATCGGACCGCTTGAAGCAGATGCCGAAATGTCACCTTATGTGCGATCAATTTATTGCAGCGGTGTGATGGAGGGAATAGAGCCTCTGCTTGATCCAGATAACACGAACGAAATGGGGCTTGTAAACGCATTGCAGGTTTTGTCTGTTATTGGTACTGAACGAACTTCTCGTGTTTTACTTAACACTGCAGATAGTGAGGACGAAAAACGAGACTCTGCAAGACTCTGGGCATCCATAGGTCTTGGGAAATCATTTACCGTTGGTGTCTTGCCACTGCGTAGAGTTAGGTCCGACGCTAACCTTCTATCAAACTGTATCATCCGAGAGCCATCGTGGTTTGTCATCGCAGAACAATTTTCAGCGCTTGCAGCAATGCAGCAAACACCTAATCTAGACACGCCGGAACGGGAGAAACTTGGTGCGGAATCCCTAACACTACAGACAAGTTCGGTAACCTCGTTAATTAACTCCATACGTAAAACTGATGGGACTGACGAACGAATTCTTGCGCTTAGTGTTGTTCTTCCTTCAATCAGAATTCAACTTATAGATCCCGATTTAGATATTACGGCAAGAGACGTCTCTCAACGTGCTTTGGTTTCACCACTCTCTGATTTAGTAACTTTGGCTGTAGGGCAAGCTGAGTTAGTAAAAGATAATGAAATGTTGTTTAAGGCGTACGGGGAAACGATAAACATGGCGGGTCTTATCGTCGACCGAGAACTCGCACTTGCAGGCGACGACAGAGTGTCTCTTGGTGCCTATTGGAATGATGGGAATACGCTGGCAATTTCCAACCGCGTTGCGCAGTGGAAGAAGAATTCCAAGAACTAATCTAGGGTGTATCGACTTCTACTCCCAGTCGCTTTTGTAGTTGCCGTAGTCGTTTGTGTTGTTGGTTTAGACAAAACAAAACCAAGAGCGGATTTTGTTTTTGTAAACAGGGGCGATGTTTTTACGCTTGATCCCCAAAGGATGAGTTGGTTAAACGATATGCAAATTGCATATTGTCTGTACGAGGGTCTTGTTCGGTGGAACACAGTTGATTTTTCGATTGAATTAGCCGCAGCAGATAAACTTGATATTTCAGATGATGGCCTTGTCTACACTTTTCACATTCGCGATGATGCGATGTGGAGCAACGGCGCAAAGGTAACGGCACATGATTTTCGTTATGCTTGGATGCGTTTGCTAACTCCAGACACAGCGTCTGATTACTCAAACTTTTTTTATTCTATCAGGGGCGCAAAAGAGTTTTGGGATTTACGAACAGGGCAATTAAAAAACAAAACCATCCTTTCACTTGCGCAAATTTCGGCTTTGTTCAATGAGAGCGTTGGCATTAAAGTGATAGATCTCAAAACGATTCAAATAGAACTGGAAAAACCCGTCCCTTATTTTTTAGACCAACTTGCGCTTGCTGTTTGTAGCCCAGTGTACAAGCCTGCGGTTGAGGGGTGGTCGTTTGGTGAAAAAGCGGAACAGTCTTCTGTTGAAAATGGTTGGTTTTCGGTGCAACCACCACCCATGTCAAACCGCGCTTGGATTTCCGTTGACGAAAACTCCGGAAGGATTAAACAACAATATTATTGGGCGAGGCCGGGCTCACTTGTAAGCAACGGTCCTTTTGTTTTAGAAGACTGGAGATACAAGCGTGATATGTGGCTTGTTCGTAATCCCTATTACCATTCGCCCGAACTAACTACGATCGACTCGATACAGGGAGTTACTATTTCAGATGCGAACACTTCAGTACTCGCCTTCGAGGGTGGGCAGGTTGATTGGTTGAATGGCGTTAACGTTGACTACCAAGCAGACATGCTCAAGCAAAAAGCGGAGGGTAATCGAACAAATATCCACGCCTTTCCAACGTTTGGTACTGATTTTTTTTCATTTAATTGCAGACCAACCCTTTTGGATGGTTCGTTAAATCCCTTTTCTAGTGCCGGGGTTCGCAGAGCATTTGTTCTTGCAACCAACAGAGAATCCATCGTAACGCATGCAACACGTTTACATGAACCAGTGGTAAACAGTTTTGTGCCACCAAATTCAATTGTTGGCTACGGCGCGGTGCATGGTCTTACATTTAACCCAAAGCGTGCTGTAGAGGAGTTGGCAATGGCTGGGTGGGTCGATAGGGATGGCGATGGTCGAGTTGAAGATGTTGACGGTAACGCGTTCCCCGCAATCGATTTGTTGTACACAACAAACACTCCAAGATACAAGTGGGTTTCATTAGAACTTCGCGACCAGTGGGAAAAAACACTTGGCGTACCGGTTGAGTTGCGTGGAACCGACAATAAATTTTTTAGCTCGGATTTGCACGCTGGTAACTTTATGGTTGCACGGGGAAGGTGGTACGGCGATTACGGAGACCCGACCACTTTCCTTGATGTGTTTCGTTCAGACAACGGGAATAATGATCGTGGTTACGTTAACCCTGCGATTGACTCCGCGCTTGATGCTGCTGCATCTGAACTAAATCCAGAGAAACGAATGGCGATGCTTCGAGATGTCGAAGAAAAACTGTTTACCGAGGAAGTCCCCATGGTGGTTATTTGCCAACTGTTGCAGTTGTATATGTACGACCCCAACTATGTTTCTGGTTTGACTTCTCATCCACGGCTCGTCCAGCACCTCTGGCGTGTTTCCCTCGAAGATTAATCACCCCGCGGGTCGTTTAGTTTTGTCGCTAGGCTGGTCGTGGGTCGAGAAAGCGGTAAAGAACGTCTACCGCAAGGTTAAAAAGGACAAGGAGGACAGAGTACACCAGAACTATACCCATGAGCACGGTAATGTCTTTGCCAAGCACGGCGTCAACGAAGTGCGTTCCGATTCCTGGTATTGCAAATACTTTTTCAATGACAAATGAACCAGTCATAGCGGCGGCTGTTGCCGGTCCGAGGTAACTCAAAACCGGAAGAAATGCATTCTTCATAGCGTGTTTTAACACAATCTTTGTCTCTGAAACACCCTTCGCTCTTGCTGTGCGTATGTGATCACTGCGTAACTGTTCCACCATTCCGGTCTTTGTGAGTTGTGCAATGTATGCCGCAAATGGAAGACTCAGTGCAATCGATGGCAAAACCAAGTGGCTCCAAGTACCCCACCCGCTTATTGGAAACCAGCGCAGCCAAAATGCAAAGACGATTAAAAGCGATACACCGATGACGAACGATGGCAAACTAATCCCAATAATTGCCACAGAAAAAGACACGCCCTCTAACCAAGAGCGCGGTTTTATGGCACTCAGCACGCCGGCTGTTAGTCCAATAATGAGAGCAAGAAGAATTGCACATAATCCAATGGTCATCGAGATGGGGAGTTGCGCAATTAAAATATCGTTGACCGTCCAGTTTTCGTGGCGTAAACTTGGACCCAAATCAAAGACCGGACCGTCGCGCTCTCCCGCAACAAAGGAAAGTCCAGATGCTTTCCAAATATAGTCGCCATAAAAAGCCCAAGGGTCGTCTAAATTATATTGCGCTTGCATTTGTTCAATAACTTCTTGCGGTGGGCGGCGCCCCTCCTTCTCAAGCGGGTTTCCCGGAATTTGCCACGCGAGTAAAAATGTAATTGTGTAGACGGCAAATAAAATGAAGGGCAACTGTACAAGCCGCCATGCAATCATTTTGGATAGTCGCCCTTGGCTCATCTACACACCATACTGTGCATTATTACCGAGTTGCTCCGCAATGCGTATGAGTTGATTGTATTTAGCGGTTCGGTCGCTTCTGCAAGGTGCACCGGTTTTAATTTGTCCGCAACTTGTTGCTACCGAAATATCTGCAATCGTTGTGTCTTCCGTTTCACCGCTTCGGTGGCTCAACACCGCGGAGTAGTTATTCTCGTGTGCCATTTTCACCGCCGCAAATGTTTCGGTAAGGGTGCCAATTTGGTTGACCTTAATCAATATGGAATTTGCACACCCATCGGTAATTCCCTGTTCAAGAAACACTGGATTCGTCACAAATAAATCGTCACCAACGAGCTGTATTTTGTCGCCGAGCCGTTGCGTTAGCTTCTTCCAACCGCTCCAATCGTCTTCACCTAAGCCGTCTTCAATCGAACGAATTGGATACCGATTGCACCAGTCCGCCCACAGGTCAATCATGTCGTCCGCAGAAACAACTTTTTCAGGAGCGCTGCTAAAGAAACAGTAGCCCTCCTTGCCAAGTTTTCTAGCCTCTGAGACAAGTTCGCTTGTTGCGGGATCAAGGGCTACAAAAATCTGCTCGCCCCATGTGTACCCTGATTTGTCCACCGCCTCTTCGATGACACGCAGGGCATCTTCGTTATCTGCTAAGTCGGGGGCAAAACCACCCTCGTCACCCACCGCTGTTGACATATTTCGGTCATGGAGTACACCCTTTAGTGTGTGGTAAATCTCTACAGCAGCGCGAAGCCCATCCCCAAAAGTGTCAAAGCCCCAAGGTTGAATCATAAACTCTTGAAAATCTACGGTGTTGTCTGCGTGTTTTCCGCCATTTAGAATATTAAACATTGGAACAGGCATGCAATTTGATTCGGGATTGAAGTAGGTATAAAGCGGCAAGCCCAACGCGTTTGCTGCGGCGTGGGCTGTAGCCATCGATACTCCAAGAAGTGCATTTGCCCCAAGGTTTCCTTTGTTTTGCGTTCCGTCGAGTGCAATCATCGTTGTGTCGACCGACTCTTGGTCAAGTGCGTCAAGGCCAACTACGGCAGATGCAATTTCGGAGTCTATGTTGTGCACCGCTTTACTCACACCCCTTCCGCACCAGAGGGGTCCGCCGTCCCTGAGTTCGACGGCCTCGTTTTCGCCTGTACTTGCCCCACTTGGAACAGCGGCTCTTCCAAATACGCCATTTTCAAGGTGTACATCGCACTCGAGCGTGGGGTTTCCCCTTGAATCGAGTATTTGCCGAGCATGAATTTTGGAAATTGTTGTGCGCATTGAAGTCCTTCTGTTGAAAATGGAATCATACTATAGGTACATGAACGAAGCTAAGGAAAAACAGATAACACTATCATTTCTCGCGGAGTACGACGGCCCTTGCCCACATTGTGGGTTTCATTTGAAGTATCCCCAAGCAGATACGTGTTCGGAATGCGGCCGTTCATTGAAACTTGCGTTGCACAAACGCTTTTCCTGCTCTTCGTGGCTTTTGTTTATGTTTGGGATAATTGCCACTATCGGCGTGTGTATCGATCAGGCTGGGCTCTTTTTTGCTGCGAGCTTCTATCGGGGTGCGCCCCTTATGTGGAAGTGGATTCTGCCAGAGCTTATCCTTATTGCTTTATTGATAGGAACGCTTATAGTTTGGTGGAAACTCAAGGCGTGGGCGATGGAACTACGGTCGCCCATCAAAGCATGTATTGGAATTGTAGGGATTCTTATGCCGATATTTTGGTTTAACGTGCTCTACTTGTTATTTGTAATCACATTTTGACTTCGAACGTTGGATGCTCCCCGCGCAAGACCGCAACTATGTCTTTTACAACCCAGCCCATGTTTTCTGTGGCGGTAGTTGTCTTGCATGCAATGTGGGGATACAGCGTTGCGTTTGGCACATGTAAAAGTGGGTACTCGGGTGTAATCGGTTCTGGGTCGTGCACATCGAGAACTGCTTTTGCGCCATCTGCTTGTTGCAAAAATTCTGCAAGTGCGTACGCGTCAACAACAAACCCACGAGAAGCGTTTATGAACAGTACGTTTGATTTCATTTGACGGTACATTGCTGCATTGCAAAGGTGTTTGTTTTCTTTTCGGCCGTCTACGTGTACTGAAACAACATCACTCTCAAAAAGAAGCTGCTCTACGCCAACGGAAACGCAACCATGCGATTCGTCCATATTCAACAAGTCATTGTACAGCACTGTAAAACCCAGTGATTTTAGAGTCTTTCCAAGTCGGCTTCCAATTCTTCCAAAGCCAATAATGCCAACCGTTGTTTCTGGAAACTCCCTCTTTGTCACCGATGCTTCTCGAAGTGTGTTCCATTCTTTTTGGTTCATAGAACCCGTTACTTCTTTCAGCGTTCGCAAGCCAGAAAGCATCGTCGCGAGAACAAACTCAACAACCGAATCGGTGTTTGACGCGGGCGTGTGCACAACTTTGATGTTTCTATCGCTGCATGCTTTTAGGTCTATATTGTCAACTCCAGCACCCGCTCTTCCAATTACACTTAAATTGGGTGCTTCATTGAGCATCTCTTCGCTGACCTTTGTGTATGTTCTAATTGCAAGGCCTCGAGCCTGTGGCAGAAGCTCCTTAAAACGAAGTGAGTCTGCTGGGCAAATGTGTAACTCGCATCTTTCCGCTAACCAGTCACTACAAACCTGAGGAAGATTTTCAGTTTGTATGACAATTGGTTTCATGGAGTTTTACGCGTATGAGTGCAGGCCAGATATTGTAAAGTTAATGATAATCCAGTTGAAGAGCATCACGGCACAGCCAATCAACGCAAGCCATGCGGTCCAAAAGCCTTTGTCTTTGACCTTCAATCTTGTATGTATTAACACGACGAAAATTAAGAACGTGTTTAGTGCAAACACCTCTTTTGGATCCCACCCCCATGGTCTGCCCCACGAATGATCCGCCCAAATTGCGCCCATTACAATTCCCGCCCACAAAATAATGAATGACAATTCAACAAGGATCATCGTTGCGCCATCTAGCACTGAACCAATATTTGAGACACTTTTTTTGTGTGCTGGCCTCACTTCAACTACGGAAGCGATGCCGCCTGCACGAGCATAATCGTCTTTTCCGTCCAAACCCTTGCATTTTTGCAGCATTCGCCTGATTAAATACAACGCCCCAGAAACCGCTGCAACAAAAATTAAGCAATACGAGAAAATAATAAAATTCACATGTATGTAAAGCCAAACATCGTGAAGTACTGGCATCATGTTGGATATGTGCGGATTAAGTTCAAGGGGATAAAGTCGCACTGCTAAAAGTGCGACCATCGCTGCAATTGAGGCGCCAGTTGCAAATATATATTTTGTAGATGACTTTCTAAAAAAGTATTCCATGAGAAGAGCGAAGAGTGCACCCATCCACGCGGCGGTTGTTATCGCTTCAAACATGTTTGTGTTGGGGTATCTTCCAGAAACATACCATCGCCAAAAAACAGCCGTTGTGTTAAGCAACACCGCAAGTGTGAAAACGGCTAAACCGAGCTTCCCAATTCGGTTAAACCTATAGACGAACGCCATGAGAAGCAACACGGTGCTTACGAGATAGAGGAGCCAGATGCTTGTAAAGTTACCCATGCGAAAGTAAAAACTCTCGAGCTTTAGCTTGCTTGCCTTTGGATATATGTCTCCACTCTTGCCAAGTGCGGGCAGCAACTGTGCCAAGAGTTTTAATTGCTCGTTTACCTGATTCGCGTCACCGTTTCTCCAAGCATCTGCCATTGTTGTCCAAGAAGTGACAATGTCTGGATTAATCGAATCGTCCATTGTTGTCCACTCCTCATTAAAGGAGCCGCTTTTGGGTGGGACAATCTTAAGTACGCGCCAGAGATTTTGCGGATCACTCGCTGCAATTGCACTGTCAATAGTCTCTACAGGAACAGCAAATCGGCGGACATCTTGGCGTAGATTATTCAGAAGCGCGCGAACCTCGGGCAAAAGAAGCGTTTCGCGTGAGACGAGACCTGTCTTCATAAAGGAATCGGTGCGCTCTTTTACCGATTGTTCTTGGGTGTTGAGTTCTCCAATAATTGCAGCACGGAGTCCCTTGTGTTTTACAAAAATTATCGGTTCGCCAAAATAGCGTTCTGGTCTAATAAGCAAATCAAAATATGTAAACGTTGATTCTTGCGAGTCAAATTTTCGAGGACCAAAGATGTGTGGCATGAACGAACGAGCAAATGTCTCAAATGATTTAACACGACCGTTTGTAAAAACAGCAACGCTATCGCTCCATGGTTTCATGTCAACCTGTGATTCAAACTTTGTTGCGTCTTGAGAAAACACGCTGCAAGTTACAGCAAGTACGAATATCGAGAGTATGTACTTCATGAAGAGACTCCAGCGTACACCGCTTGTTGGCGTTTACGTTTAATCATAGGCTTTACATAGAATGCCCATATCATTCCTGCAACTGTTAAGCAGCATCCAAGAAGCATTTGCAGCACTCCGTGTCTATTTCCAACGCCCAACACTGTGTAGTTCAAGCCCTGCGACCGGCCATCTGGTGGGTCCCACTGCGACTGGAAAAACCAATATTCACCATAGGACCGCGGGTCGTTCACACTCACTGCCAGTGTTGATTCACCACCATCTAAAAATCGGATAATACTCCTCCAATTTAAAATACTAGATGTGCTTCCAGTAAATCCCCCAAGGTGCGAGTCTACTTCAAATCGCTCAAGGACAACCGGTTTTGGTAACGCGGCCCGTTCCCGAGAGAACATGAATTCAATACTTTTTCCGCTTGGTAGTCGCAGCGTTGTTGGGTTGTATCTAAATCTTCTTGCTGCTTCTTCTATAGATTCAAACGCATAGTGATGGTATGGAAGCCACACAGAGGCTCCTCCGTCTGTTTCTGGAAGAGTAACTCGTACCATAGAATACATATTGCTCGCGCTTGGGTCTTGTTGAAATTTAGGGACAATTATTGGTCCAACCTCTGTAAACGCGTTGGGTTCAACACGATTGAGGGTAAGTGTAATGTCGTCAGTCAGCGCTATTGGCACTCCAAGAATAAGGGGTTCATTTGTTGGTTCGTCGCCTACAATAGATGTCAGCAAACTGTAGGAGCCATCTTCGAGACCACCAATTATTGTGATGGGAACACCACCGGGTTGGTATACCGTTGTAATGTTTTCGTCGAAAATTTGCACACTTGAATCTTCGTGCTGGGCGTCTTGGGTAACATCCCTTGTCATTGCAGGATTATCAAACACCCAGCGTTCCCACGATTTTTCGCCCCGTTGTAGGGTAATAATGGCAAGCGAAACCACTCTTCCTGCAATCGTTAGATTATTTTGAACAGAATCAATTTTGTACGAATATTCCGTATCGCCAAGTTGCATAAATTCTTCACTTGGGGCAACTGGCAATCGGTACGTAGTGCCATCGATTTCTGCTTGTAGTGACGGCATGATTCTGTTTTCAAGTTCTTCAAGCGCCACGTTGTTGTCAACCCACCGAAATGTCATCAATGATGTGTCGGCTGTGCTGGAGCCGGGAGCAAAGGCGTACAGTTCTGCGGTCTGCTGCGCTTCGTTGCCCTTTCGCAGGGTAACCCAAGCCACTGGAAAAAGTGCGTCTCCACCGCCCTTCATTTTTTGATCCATATATGCGTATCGAAGGTAGCCGCTAACGGTAATGGCGTCGGCAATGGGGTCATCTTGATCGGACGGCAAAACAGCAATTGCAAGTGGGTCTAAAGGAGTTGTGTGTGGAGAGACCGGCGTTTCCCATGCGTCCTCGCGTGCAGTAATGTAATCGTTATACCGAGGTAAGTTTTTTATTGGTCGTTCAATCCAAGGTGTTACTGGTGTTCCGTCCAATGCCAACTCGCGGAGGTAGACTGCACCGCTTTGTGTTACGTAAAACACGTGTTGTTCGTCGTACTGCAAAGACATTTTCAGCGATTCGTCAACAAGCGCTCTCCCGAGAACATTCTTCGCCCTTGCCATGGGCTGATTGGGGTCGTTGCTTTGAACAATATCTTCCGTGTATTGAGGGTAGCCTGCGATTAATTGTCGCATGAAAGATTTTTCTGGTCCTTGAACAGAAACAGTTACAGCGTAAGCGATTGTTCCAGAATCTTCACCCGACATTAACTCCCACGAAGGGTTAATGCTTGAAATCGTATATGTTGTTTCTCCAATAGAAACGGTATTTGATGGTGTAACAACCATCGTAACTGGCTCTTCGCCCTGTACCTGTATCTCCACAACTCTGCGAGAAACAAGCACGTCGCCCTCCGTTTTTTGTGAAAAATAAACGAGGCAGCCAAGAACCGTAACAATAACTCCCGTGTGAATAGTCCAAACGCCAAGGGTAAGAATCGTAAATTTTATTTTTCGAATCGTAACGATAGCCATGTTTAAACAGAGAATTGCAATGAGCCACTTAAATGGCCACCAGTGAAACCACTCGAACTCTGTCATTTCTAGTCCGCGCATTTCTCGAATATTTACCCATGCTGCTGGCTCCCAAATTGCGTAACTAACCGGCGCTCCTGACGAGCCGATTGAGCAGTATAAAAACAAGAGTATTAGAATTGTAATTCCAAACCACGTGGATGAAAAAAGAGGAATCAATGTAAGGGCGACGAGTGGTGAAACAGTGAGGTACCACCAAAGCGTGTCCACTTCACCCGAACGGAAAAACAAAAAGACCGCTACAGCGAGTGGTAGTAGCCAAAGCAGACAGCCGGGCCAACAAAAAAGTGGGTGTTCCTGCTTCTTCATCAATTACCCCTTGTCGTAGTTATAAACACCGCGACCAGACTTGTCTCCGAGGTATCCTTGGTCGACAAGTTTTACAAGTTTTGCACTTGGTAAATATTTTGGATTCTCATCGAGCCCGTTGTACATCACCATCATGATGTCTTTGCAAACATCAAGTCCAATGTAGTCGGCTAGACGAAGTGGTCCCATTGGAAACGCGCAGCCTAATTTCATTATTGAATCAATATCCTCTGGTTCAGCAACACCGTCCGCCCAGGCGTGGAACGCTTCGTTGATCATTGGCATAAGAACGCGGTTTGAAACAAAACCCGCTCTGTCGTTTGCTGGAACTGGAATTTTCCCCATTTTCTCTGATAACTTTAAGGTTGACGCAGTCGTTTCGCTACTTGTTTCTTCGCCCTTGATAACCTCTACGAGTTTCATCACCGGCACAGGGTTAAAAAAGTGCATCCCGATAACCCTATCCGCTGCATCTGGAATAACCGAAGCAAGTTCGGTAATTGAAATGGATGAAGTATTTGTAGCAAGTACGACACTTTTGCCAAATGTTTCATACATCTGCACAAAAATTGATTTTTTAATGTCGATGTTTTCTGTTGCCGCCTCGACAACCCAATTCGCGTCTGCGGCGTCGGCCATCGCGGTGACATACGAAAGTTTGGCCGCCGCACTATCGGCCCCCACTTGCGTCATTCTTTCTTTTGAAACACTACGCGCCAATTGTTTCGCGTGATAATCCTTAGCTCTAGCAAGTTGATCTTCGTTAATGTCAACGACTACGGCATCTATTCCGTGTACAGCGGCAGTAAGTGCAATACCGCTTCCCATTGTTCCCCCGCCAATTACTGCTATCTTCTTAACAGTCATGTTATCCATTCCAGTTTCGTAGCTCTTCGCCGGTGTATCTTGCAAGAGGCCTGATTAGTCGGTTGTTTTGATGCTGCTCCATAATGTGTGCACACCAACCAGTAATTCTTGAGGCAACAAAAATTGGGGTGTATTGTGGCACGGGAATTCCCAGTGAAAAATAGGTCATGCCACAAGGGAAATCGACGTTTGGAAATATATTCTTGTCGCGAAGCATGATTGCTTGCACTTCATCACCAAGGTCAAACCATTTCTTGGCTTCTGGATTTGCCTCGTCAACATACTTAAGCCCCCAGTCTCGAAGGATGCCCGCGCGGTGGTCACCATTTTTGTATACACGGTGACCAAATCCCATGAGTTTTTTCTTGGTCTCAAAGGCGTGTTGCATGAACTTCTCCGCAGTTGAACCGCCCTCAACTGACTCCATTATCTCTTTCAACATTTCCATTGCCGCTTCGTTCGCGCCGCCATGCAAGTTTCCTTTCAGAGCGCCAATACCACCACATACACTTGAGTGAAGATCGCCATTTGTGGAAGCAATAACGCGACAAGTAAAGGTCGATGCGTTGTAGTCATGTTCAGCATAAAGAACAAGCGAGACATCAACGACTTTTGCTGCTGATTCGTGCGGTACTTCGCCACTCATGCACCACAAAAGGTTTGCGGCGTGGTCGAGGTTTGGGTCTGGTTCAACGGGTGTCTTGCCATCAAGTGCCATTTGGTGAACACCGATACACGTTGGTATTTGCGCAAGAAGATACATTGATTTTCGTAAATCAGACTCCGCGTCGTTATCTTCGCAAACCGGGCATAGGTGTGACAACAATGAAACCGCTGTACGCAACACCGCCATTGGATGTGCGTCTGGCGTGTTGTTGGCAATGTGGATAATTGCGTCCTTGACGCTGTTTGGAATCGCGCGCATGGAAGCAAGTTCTTTTTTAAACGTCGCCAACTCATCGCCCGTTGGTTTCTCACCAACCAAAAGTAGATACGCCACCTCTTCGAACGTTGCATTCGCTGCTAGGTCTGCAATTTCATACCCTCGATACATGAGTTGGGTTTGATTAACTGCGCAAACCGATGTGTCTCCAATCACTTGACCGGCCAAACCCCGTTGATCTGGTTGTTTTGTTGTTTTTTCTTCTGTTTGTGACATGATTTCTTTCTATAAAAAGTGCGCAAACTCTACATTCGCTGAACACCCCATTCTATCAGAATCTAGTTGGTGGGTTGCCGTGGAGCTAAAACGACCACGCTTCGCCCGGAATGTAGCCAAGCAGGTCGTACAAGTCTTGCCTTGTTTGCATTTGATCTTCAAAACCTTCCGCAGTACCCTCTTCGTGTAACTGTTCTAGGCAGCGTGTTATTGCTCCCATCGCAACGCGTTGAAACGTTACTGGATAAATAACAAGATTGTAGCCAACGTCATAAAATTGGCCCGCCGTTAGGTGTGGGGTCTTTCCGAACTCTGTCATGTTTGCAAGTAATAGTCCTGGGCATTTGATTGCAAATTCTGCAAACTCTTCTTCGCTTCGCAGGCCTTCTGGAAAAATCATGTCAGCGCCCGCATCTCTATATGCATTTCCGCGATCAATTGCTGCGTCCATACCATCTACTCCACGCGCATCTGTTCTTGCAATAAGAATAAAGTCGTCGTTGGGTTTACTTTGGGCAGCTGTTGTAATTTTTTGAACCATTTCTTGTTTCGATATCAATGATTTGCCATCAAGGTGGCCGCACCTCTTCGGAAACTCCTGGTCTTCGATGTGCATCCCTGCTGCGCCGTTACGGTCGTATTCAACAACCGTTCTTGCGAGACACTCTATTTCGCCATACCCAGTATCTGCGTCGACAATCACGGGGAGTTTGCTTGCGTGCGAAACCTCTTTAATAGTCCGGCACATTTCCGTGAGCGTAATGAGCCCTACGTCTGGATACCCAGAAGCGTTCGCGGTTGCACCCCCGCTTATATAACACGATTTGAATCCAGCATTAGCAATCGCTGCGCCAACCAAGCCGTTCCATGCGCCTGGGCACATGACGACGCCTTGTTCCATTGAGGTTCGAAGATTTGCTGCTTGGGAATTCATTGTGTGTATTTTATCTCATTCAACACTTCTTGGCTTGCTGCGCTTGTGCTCGTTAGTAGCATCTTCGCAGATGCAAAAAGTAAAACTACACCAAGGACGGTTCGAAGCCCTACATGGCTGAGTTTTTTGCTGCCAAAAGTTGCCCCAATATAACCACCGGCAACAACAGCAACCAGTAACGGGGCAACAAGCGTGGTGTTTATAGGTAAGCCACCAAATTCAAATGTTATTCCGCAAAGTCCAGCGATTGAATTAAGAAGAATGAAGGGTGCGCTTATTGCTGCGGTTTGTTTTGCGGTTGTCCAGCCTAGCAGCAACACAAACGGACTTAAAAAAATACCTCCACCAATACCAATTGCACCGCTTACAAAACCAATACATATACCTGCAATTATTAGAACAGGGGTTTGTGGACTTTTTGTTCTTTCTTTTCTTTGTGTTGGGATGCATAGCCGGATTGCGGCAACCAACAGGACTATTCCAACAATAGGATTATAGAGTCGGGGTGATAATTCAAAAGCGCCACCTATAAATGCTGCCGGAATGCTCACGCAGATGAGTGGGAAGAAAATGTCTTTTCGGAACTTCCCATGTCCGGCGAATTTCCATGTTGCGATACTTGCCACAACTACATTTAAAAGAAGCGCCGTTGGTCTCATCTGTTCTGGGGCAAGAGCTGCGATTGCAAGAATGGCAAGATACCCAGAACCACCCCCGTGCCCAACGGTCGAGTACATCGTCGCCATAGCAAACACCCCAATTGCGATAAGGAGAGTTGTTTCTAATTCCACCCGTTTATTTTATTGGATTAAGAGTGCGCCGTTTTCATCAATAAAGTGAAACATCGGTACAGATTCTTCGTTCTCTTGGACGAGAAGGATGCCAGATATGTTTTCATTCGCCAATTTTCCTGCTGGAACTAGTGAAACCGTGGGATCTGTTGGTAGCCAAGTCCGCACAACCGCTTCCTTTTCAGCGTCGATAAACAATTCCCACCCAGCAACGCCGAGTTCAGCCATTTTGTTTGACGCCACTTTTCGTGCTTGGTCGCTTAGGGATGTAGTAAGCTCATTGAGCACTAACACTCTTCCTGCTGGGACACTCGCTGGGAGTATGTGTTCGACCGAGGGTGTTTCTGGCGCTGTCTCTGATTTAAGCACTACCGCAACGCCTACTGCTACGGCGACAAGCATTGCAACTAGCCCAAGTGGTTTTGTTCTGTATGCATAGGGTTTTGTGGGGACAAAGGGACCACCCCCTGTTGATGGTGTGGATTTCGCGGGTAGGCGCCGCGCTGATGTTCCTTGTGGGGGCGCAGGCTCTCCACCCACCGATGGTAGGTCGGCTGGTCGAACGCTCGTTGTGTTTTTTGCGCGTAAAAGGGTGTCAACATCCAGGCGCATCTCTTCAATAGAGGCATAGCGCTTATCGTAATCTGCCATTGCTCTTCGAACTATCCAACGAATAGACTCGGGACTCTCCTTGCTAAAATCACTTAACCCTCCGTGCGCGGGGAACGTGTTTTCAAGCATAAAATACAGCACCGCGCCTGCACCAAATACATCAAATTTTGAACCGTCCACTTGGTGTACTTTTACACCGCGCATAGATTGGCGGACAAGTTCCGGATCACGAAAATATTCTGTTCCGTGCGTTGTAAGTGTCATTGCCGAGGCTAGTGGTGTCACAAGACCAAGGTCAACAAGATGGGCGGCACCACCATGAATAATAATGTTGTCTGGTTTTACATCTTTGTGCCAAAGACCTGCGGAGTGGTATTCGCACAAAGTCTGTAGGAGAGAGCGTTGATATGAAAGTATGGTTTGCAACTGTTCTTCTGTAAGTTTGGCCGTCTTTTTGTGTAGTTTATTTGTTACAACCCCAAGGTGATCGCCCTTGTGATACGGCATGGCGTACCAAAATCGTTCACTATCAAGGTGATGATCAAGCACTAACCCAAGTTTTTTTGCCGCCTCCATCGCGCGGGATTCTCGGACAATTTGCGGAAGTTGAGATCCTGTTGCTATCTCAAAATTTTTAATAACTACGGATGAATTGTTTTTTGCTGAAGTGGCAATGTAAAGTTTTGCGCCACTTCCCCCAGATGGAAGCGTTCCTATAACGGAATATCCCTCAAATTTATTTGTGTTTGTTTTTGTGGGTGTATATTCGATTGGTTGTTTTGTT
>JACNLR010000136.1 GCA_014381385.1 Planctomycetota bacterium
TAATTTCACCATCGCCAATCCACAATCCTTTAATCCATTTGAATTGGTGTGGCGCCTTGCCTTCCCCGCCGAAACGCGTCAATGGAATCGGAACGTCCAAGCCAGTTCGAAACAAATAGACATCACCAAGCTCTGGTTCGGCAAGAAGGATTAAATCGCCATACGAATCTATATGTTTGCCAAAGTGTGCGATGTTTGTGATCAATGGTGCTGATTCTGCTTCGCCATCGCCAAGTTCAAATATTTGCAACCGACCTTCAAAACCCTCACACACAATAATTTTTGTGCCATCTGGTGAAACAGAAACTGCATTTGGGTAATGCAACTTACCCTCACCCTCATGTGGGAGTAACGCATGCATTCCCCACTTGCCAAGCCAGTTTCCATCTAAGTCGTACTGATGAATAGCGTGCCCATAGATATCCGGAATAATCCATCCTTCCAATATCTTAGTAGGCACACCGGCACGCACTACCTCAACTACATCCCAATTTGGGCGTTCAGCCTTTCCAACTGTTGGAACCCCTTTCTCATCAATAATCAATTCCATTGGATTCTCAACCTTTAGTGACCCAAGGCGTGTTCCCTTCGTAGTGATAATTACAATTTCATCAGCCATTCTGTCTGCAACTGCGATAGTTCCATCGGGCAGCCAGACAGCATGGGATGGCTCTAGGAACCCGTCTATTTGATCAATAAAAGTAGCATTTGGAGCCAAAAACAACGATACGAGTAAGAATGTGTGCAACATACGCACATCCTAACAGGCATTATTTCGAGGTGGTCAAAATAAAAAAAAGCGATAAAAGCAAATAAATAGAGTCAAATCTACTTCTGTTTAACGCATATAGGTATGTGGAGTGTGACTACGCTCTCATCGAGCCCTACGGGATAATCCGGCTCCATAGTTCGAGGGTGTACATGGGAGGTTACGGGGAAATTACGGGGGAAACATTCTGGGGTCTGGGTGGTAGTGAACCGCAACGAGTATCTCTTCTCTTTCGTTGCGGTTCTTTTTTGAATAGAGAATACGCCTTCTTCAAGAGAGAGGGTTTAACCGATTTCGTTGAATCTAAAGGTAGGCAAGCACATTTGCATGCTTTACCGACTCGAGAAGTCAGAACTAACACAGCGAGCGATTGCCCCGCTGAGGGGATGAGTCCTCCCATCGAAGGGACTTTGGAAGCTATCCACTGCACTGCGTGTTCCGACACATCCGCAAGTACCACTGAAACAAGAACCTGTCTCAATAGGCGTATCGTGCCAACCGTGCTTGGTCGAACACCATAATGCATTGCGACACTTCGCATCATTCGAAGTTGCCGCCAACCAACAATAGCACTGTCAATCAACGGCCAAGGCGATATCCCGACGAACGTTGCTATCAGAATAGATTCCTTTGCAATTGTACGATCAACTTTTGCATCAATTAACAATAACTGTTGCGCGATTTCATCACGCAATTCTTGCATCGTTTCGATAGTTTGAAGAGATGTACTCCCATGATTGGTGATTGAATCCAGCCAACGTGCTGTTAATTTTCTGGCGTGTTCAACATCGTTACCTTGCAGAGCATTCGCGAGTGCATCAACTCTTCTAATTGAGTAATACCCTTGCAACTCCGCGAAGCAAAGATACAAAAACCCTCCAATAAGGAGACCGATACACACAAATGTTGACCAACCCATAAACGCACCTGCTGTAAATGCCTCACGAACAAGTGCAACACAACCAAGGCAAGACCATATAAAAACGCAACCGATTACCCCAACAACCATCATCCATATCGCATAGCGCCGCATACACACCGTTATTGGGCATACCCTCTTGCTCATTTCATTGAAACTTTTAAATCCAAATGTATAACGTAAATTGATGCAATTATGCCGATACTTGGAAAAAGGAGTTTTACTATGTCTGAAAGTGAAAATAATTGTTGTTCTGCTAAGAGATCAAAGTGCAAGTGTTTATACGCCGTATTGCACTTCTTAATCCTAACATGCATGGCCACATCGCTCTGGCAAATTTCTGGTCATCTTGCTGAACTCGTTGAACTCGCTGCAAAATGATGTATTGAACCCTCTTGCCTTACGATGGTTCTACCCCAAAAATAGCCTTGAAAGATTCAGCATTGATTTGCCTGTCAAGATATTTCGTGACAGTTACCAAATCTTCAGCGGCATTGGCGAAAGCACTTGTGGCGCCAGGCGAAGGCGTCATATTAAAAATCACACCATCGCCGTCACTAAATTTAGCCGCCCCCATGAGCAATTCAGATTTATCCTCATCAATTAACTGTGGGCGCACGCCTGTTGTGTGATCAGCAAAATCAAGATCATCTAATTGCATCGACGGCACAATCTTTAGGACCTGTTTCAAGAATGATTTCTTTCCGTGCACAGGAACTTCATATCCAATATTTTCATAGATAAACTCTCGAATATCTTTGTCCTTCATTAAGTGAAACAACGTCGATGCGGTTCCTTTTGTAAAATGGAACGACTCCAAAAAACCGAGTGCTGTTTTTGCATTAAACCGTTCAAGAACTGGAAGCATCAACGCAGTTGGACCAAACCGCGTTGTGTTCGGTTTTGTCATGTCGGGGTCTCCATGAATTGCAGCAAATGGCAATTTAGGATTCTGCACTGTATACACTTTTCCATTAAGCACTTCAGGCGCGAAGTAAAAACTTCCAGAAACTGGAAGTACTGAAAAATGGTTTCCTTTACCCATTGTTTGCGCAAGGTGCAGGCTGTATGTTCCCGCTGAAACAACAAGGAATTTGCAATGCAAGGCATCACCGTGCTTTACCTTTACTTCGAATCCGTCTTCGGTACGCGTAATCTTCGCCGCTTCAGATGACAATTTTACATCAACGGTCTTTCCCTTTACATTCTGCGCTTGTGCAACACAATTATCTGTAACACGACCATAATCAATCGCCCATCCTTCTGGGTTATACAAACCAAAGATTGGGTCTTCTCTGAACTTCCCATCGACCAACGCAACATTTGGTTCGATGTCTGCGATTTCACTTGCATCGACTTCTCGAAGCGTAGGATATAAATCAGAAATCGAAGTAAAACGATCATTGACAAATGCGACTTCTTCGTCGCCAACACCAAGTAACATCTTCCCGTAATTTCTTTTTAACGTTACATCTCCCGACCCATTGTTTACGAACTGCAACATCATGTCTGCGCCCCCGCGAACATGCTCTGCTTTTTCGCGGTTGTAGTTCGTCTCAATATCACCGCAGTGCAACGTCTGGCTGTTCGAGTGCGCATTCGAATTAAGCGGGTCAAGGTGATCGTATTTTTCGATTAAGCACATCGACTGGATATCACTATGCAACGCCAAGTTGTACAGCAACGTTCCGCCACTGATTCCACCACCTATAATAAGTACTTCGTATGTTCTGTCTGCCATAACTGATAGAGTAACATGTAAAGGAGCACTACTATGCAATTAGAATTCCCACATTTTTGTACCTGCGATAAAAAAATCTCGAAGATTGAAAAATGGACGATAGGAACGACAGAACACGGGCATGGGACCTACGTCAGCGATCTGATTGAATGCCATAGTGTTCGGCTTGCTGAAACTGAACCCGGCGGAATCTATGACTGGCACCCTGCTCCACGAAAACAATATGTCATTACACTTACTGGCACGGTGGAGTTTACTTTTGGCAATGGCGACGTTCTTGTAGTCAAGCCCGGAGATGTATTTCTCGCCAACGACCTTGAAGGCGATGGGCATAAATGGCGTATCCTTGGCGATGAACCATGGCGCCGTTTGTATATTCACTTGGATAAAGCCCCCGCAACGTAATCAATCTTCGTGTGATTGCTTCACTTCTTCGTTCTGGCTGTCTGTGCTTTTTGCAGGATCTGGTGTAATCTTTGCCGGTGGTAAATCTGCCGTGGCAGATTGGTCGATTTTTGTCGACTCAGCATCGTCTTCGCGCTGTGCTTCCTTATCGATATCGTCGCCAATACCCTTAATCCCCTTCTTAAACTCAACAATGGACTTTCCTAGATTTCTACCAACTTCTGGGAGCCGCCGCCCAAAAATGAGAAGCCCAATAACGATAATGACAACAATTTCCATGCCTCCTGGCATCCCGAAAATAGCGAGAAATTGAACTGGATTAAGTAGAGTGGTCATGCGGATATTCCTTGACTGCGAACTGCAGGTCTGTCATTCTATCATGCGGACTCCAAAAACCATTGCTTTTATTCCCACTTTTGGGCAGAAAAGCCAACTATGGTCGATGGAATACGAATATGCATTATCGAACAATTTCAATCTTTTTCCTTACATTTTGCTTTATTGCTTGCACAAGTAAGCAAACAACAACATCGACCCCTAACACTGCCGTGGAATACACAAAACCCCTCCCCGCAGGTCAGCCTGCGCTTAGGCGCGTTGCTATCTCAAACTGGCCAAACGTCGGAAGTGCTTGGG
>JACNLR010000109.1 GCA_014381385.1 Planctomycetota bacterium
CCCCCTATTAACCCCCGTCCCCTCCCCGCCGAGCAGGTTCGGTCCGTGGGGTGCTCCGACCCGGGGAGAAAGGGCGAACCCGCCACGCACCCCCCCCGCCCCCTCGAGAACCTCGGTTATGGAAACCCCGCCAGTCCCATCGCTGTAGCTGTAGAACGCCTGGATCGTCATCCCTTCAGGTGGCTGCCAGGCGGCGAGCACCGCGAGCGAACGTCGCGCACCCTCCTCGCTCGTGTCTCGGATATTGAACAGCAACATTTATTGATGTTGTAGTTTTTCCGCAGCCCCCCTTTTGGTTAACAATAGCAAATGTACGCACAAGTATCCTCTCTGGCTTCACAAAAGAAGCAACAACTCTTTATCGGAACCGATACGTGTTTTCCTTGAGCCACCACCCCCCAAATTGGCTCTATTCATCGATTGTTACCTTACGATGTTGCGCCAACCGAAGCCCAAGCAAGCGCAATTGCACCTTCATCGATGTCATCGACGACTGCTGCTCCATCCTGCGTTGGTAAGACGAGCCGTATCTGTGAACGTACAGCCTTCTTGTCTTTTACCATGAGCACCATCGCGTCCTCAAGTTGAATAGGCATTGGCAATCGAGTCGGCAATCCAATTCCAGTAAGTAACGTTCGTATATTGTCCGAATACTCTGCGTCGATTAATCCGAGCGCTTCACTGCAAGAACACGCTGCGCACAAGCCTATTGAGACCGCTTCGCCATGAAAGAGATGCAACGCAGACATAGGTTCGATAGCATGTGCGAATGTATGACCAAGGTTTAGAAGCGCTCGTTGACCTTGCTCTCGTTCGTCTTGTGCAACTACATTGGCCTTAATTGCAACACTTTGCGACACAAGCGAAAGGAGAATATCTACATCACGTGCAAATATGCCCTCGTTTTGCTCTTGAATAAACGTAATAACATCTTGATGACCAAGCATTCCGTGTTTCACACATTCCGCTAAGCCACATCGTAACTGCCTATCGTCGAGCGTCTTGAGAGTCGACACATCTGCGATAACTAGAGCAGGTTGCCAAAAAGAACCCGCAAGATTTTTCCCGAGTAAAACTCCACCATCCTTTTGGGCGATAGGCACATTTATCCCCGTTTTCCCACCAATTGATGCATCAACCATAGCAAGGAGTGTCGTTGGCACCTGAACAACGGGAACACCACGCAAATACGTCGCAGCCGCAAAGCCAGCAACATCTCCGGTGAGTCCACCGCCAAGAGCGACTACGATTCCATGCCGATCGTAGCCCTCTTTGAGCATTGCATCCCAGATAGATTCTACAGATTGCATCGTTTTGTTCGACTCTATCGCTTGAAGAACAAAACTCTTTACGCCACCGCTAAACGAATTCGCCGCGCATTGACCATGCGTCGTTTCAATATTCTGATCAAGTACAAAAAAATATTCCGTTGCTCGGTGAACTTGTTGTACTAACGATTGCATATTCTGCAACAAATCGCTTCCAATAACCACGTCATACGAACGATCTTGCAGGGGCACCGTAATCGTATTCATAGTTTAGCCTCGGATTGTTCATACATTGCGGCAAGTGCTTTGGAGGAATCCTCGGGTAAGTCGCCGACATGTTCATTCACTGCATCGATTACGTCTTCCGTTTCAATCCCACGAATGCCTCGTTGTCTTTTACTTCCCTTCCCGATTCGAGATAACAAAAATACAAGAATTGCACCTAGCGCTATAACCGGAAGGAGGAGTACCATCGGGGATACTCCAGTAGAAGCTAGGGTTGGCATAACAATTGAAGACGTCACAAACGTAGGGTACATCCGTAATCGCTGGTCGCGACCCTCAATTTCAATCGTTTTGTAAAACCTCGCTGGAACATTCAAATACATACCTAATTCGAGCCGTGGTTCGCCTGCAATGTATAAGCAAAAAAGATCGCCGCTCGAATCTCTGACAAACCATTCTTCAATCCCATTCCAAGGGCTCGTCAAAATATTTCGAAACTCCGCAGTCCCTTGTGCCCAATACAATCGGCCTCTGGCGCTTGCAGGATCCACCAAAATGCTTTCTCGATCATAATCGTGCTGCGCTACAAACTCGCTGCTCCAACCTTGTACTTCTTCGATGAGGGCTGCAAAACCCTCTGAGCGGGTATCTGGGCCATCTACAACAGTTTGCAGGCGGGCAAGAGTACGCTCGTCTAGGCTTGCGGGGAATTCTATGGGAGCCGCACCATTTTGTTGGATTTGAAGGCATAAAATGAGCAGTTGAAGAGTGGACATTTTCTAAGGATACACGCAGCAGCAATCCTGTGAGTACGGTATCATTCCACGCCTTAGGTCCCATCGTCTAGTCAGGTCAGGACACCAGGTTTTCATCCTGGGAACAGGGGTTCGAATCCCCTTGGGATCATTAAAAAGGGAGTTTCCTATTATGATTCAAGCACTCGCGCTCATTCTGGCAATTACAACCACAGAGTATCAACCCATTGATGTCGTCGCTGCTACTTCACTGTCGCTCGAGCGTACGCTCGCCACGACCAGTGCGACGCAGCCCGATGAGGACCAATCGACAGAATTGGCTGTTACCACCTCACTCTGGGGTAAAGAGGGACATTGGCGCTGGGGGCTCGTTGGGGGCTGGGCGGAAGATGTAAAACATGACCAAAACACACTCATTGATTTCGGCGTTGAGTTTGAATATTTTGTCGAAGACAATCTCAGCATCGACTTTGGTTTTCTTGGGGTTGACTTTGACCAAACAGGCGAAAATACGAATGGCTTTAACTTTACGCTGCAACTGCGTTGGCATGCAATCGTAAAAGAGCGTTGGTCCTTTTTCCTTGAAGGCGGTGCGGGCCTCTTGAGAACAGGCAACAAAGTACCATCTGACGGTTCTCGCTTTAATTTTACGCCGCAAGCAGGCTTGGGCTTTACTTTTGATATTGGCAACAATGCAAGATGGATGATTGGTGCTAAATGGCATCACATTTCAAATGCAAATACGTACAGTAGTAATCCTGGTCGTGATAGCATCATGTATTGGACTGGAATTTCATTCCCGTTTTAATAGCGGTGCATCTAGTTTTTGATTTTTATCTTGTCAGGAATCACCCGTCAAACTTTGCAATAGCAAGCGAGACGTTGTGACCGCCGAACCCGAATGAGTTGTTAAGCGCGATGGAAATTTTTCGTTCTTGGGGCGTATTCGCCACGAAGTTCAAATCGAAACCTTCGTCTGGATTTTCAAGGTTTATCGTTGGTGGCATGACACTCTCGTTAATTGCTTTTATAACAGCGATGGATTCAATCCCTCCCGCTGCGCCAAGTGTATGCCCTGTACAAGACTTCGTTGAACTCATCGCGAGCGAATATGCATGCTCTCCAAAAAGAGACTTGACAGCAAGCACTTCCGCAGCATCACCAAGAGGTGTTGAAGTTCCGTGTGCGTTTATGTAATCAACGTCGGATAGATTGAGATTCGCGTGGCGAATTGCAGCAGTCATTGCTGCTTTTGCGCCAGTGCCTTGTGCGTCTGGTGCTGCTATATGACCGGCATCTCCGGTAATGCCAAACCCTACAATTTCAGCAAGAATGTTTGCACCGCGAGCTTTCGCATGTTCCAATTCTTCCACTGCTAACACTGCAGCACCTTCTGAAAGCACAAAGCCATCTCGGTCACGATCAAACGGTCTTGAAGCATGCGTTGGAGCATCGTTTCTTGTTGACAACGCCTTCATAGCTGAGAATGAACTCACGCAAACAGGTGAGACTGCACCTTCGGCTCCACCTGCTAGTATAAAGTCCGCTTGGTTCATGGCAATGAACATGTATGCCTCTGCAATTGCGTGCCCGCCCGTGGCACATGCCGTTGCTGGCGCAGAGTTTACGCCCTGTAGATTAAATCGAATTGAGGCGTTGCCTGCTGCTGCATTTACCATCAATTTTGGAACAGTAAATGGGCTCAAACGCCGCGGTCCCTTTTCCCGTAGTACGCCACTAAAATGTTCAATTGTTTGTATACCACCAACACCAGACCCAATAACTACGCCTCTGCTGTACGAATCGCCCTCTTCCCAATTTAGCCCAGAGTTTTCCATCGCTTCAATTGCAGCCCACAATCCAAATTGCGCGAATCGGTCTGTTTTCTTCATCTCAGCACGATCAAGTTTAGTAGCTGGATCCCACTCCTTCACTTCACCAGCGATGCGTGCTGTCCATTGGTCATCTTGTTCAAATGCCGTGATCGGACCAATGCCCGAGCGCCCCTCAAGAAGACCTGCCCATGTTGTTGCAACATCGTGGCCTAGATTTGAAATGGCTCCGAGACCCGTTACAACAACGCGACGTTGGGAGATTGATGCCATACGTTTACTCAGTATTATTCAGCACTAGAAGCACTAGCGATAAAATCAACCGCGCTTCCAACTGTTTGAATTTGTTCTGCCTTGTCATCTGGAATTGATGTTGAGA
>JACNLR010000180.1 GCA_014381385.1 Planctomycetota bacterium
CGTCTCGCCATGCCTTGCAGGCTCCGTCCATAGAGTTCAGCAACGCATCAATATTCGCCTTGGGATATTTTGCATCTATAGCTAATCCGTATGGTGATCGCTCCGAGCCAACGGTGCCACTACACCCTTCTTGTTGCAAAGGAAATTCACTGCCGATGTACCCATTGAAAGCTGCTTGCCCGTCTTTCTTTGCAGTTTCGCCATAAATCTTTCCGCTTGGCACTTCTGGGTATGCAGAGAAAAAACCTCTGGTTTGAATCGCGTCAAGTGCTTGTTGTAACTTTGGTTCGTGAGTCGTATAAAAATTCGTGGTCATACAACGCATTGTACCCTATGGAATCAGCCCCAAAGGGTTTAAGGTTATGCGGTTGTAATACCGATTGGAATGGGTCGAATTACGCGCAAGGACCCCAGTTGCCAACAACTTCCAGTAAATCCGTTACATCAATGATGCCATCGTCGTTTACATCCGCCTTGCCGTTGCTTGTCCCCCACTGATCGATGACCATCAGTAAATCATTTACATTCACGAACTCGTCACCAGTGACGTCTGCATTGCAAACATGGTTTACATAGATAATCGCAGTCATACCTTCTTCGCAATGTGGTAAACAAAAATAAGGGATTTCACTTGGTGCATCCAACGGAACTTCCCAAACAACAATTGGGTTAAACGATGCAAGTGACGCATGGAAGTACCCGTCCCAAAAACATTTTGTTCCAGTAGTAACAGTGTGCGCTAGCCCACTTGAGTACTCCCACTGAATAGTATCACCGGCATTCACAGTAACAACTTCTGGTGTAAATTGTTGTCCACTGGCATATATGTAATGCGTTTCTGCGGACGCCAAAGAATGTAAACAAAAATATATTACCGATACAAATTTAAACATAATGTTCTGATTATGACACATTTGCATCACAATGCTAGCGAATAATGGATATATATAGTCCGTTTTTATGTTTGAATACGATGTGTTGTGGCAAAGGAGATTGTTGCAATAGCCGTTGGTGGAGTTACTTTGTTTGGTGGAATCATTATTATGATGATTATTCCTGCGCCAGTTTGGTTTTGGGTTGAACTGCCTCTCTATCTCGTTGTTGCATGGCTTGCAGAAAAAATCGTGATGAAACAACGGTCTGTACATACTGCATAAAAGTTCACACAGTGCAACCTAGAAAAGTAGGGCTTGCACTTTTTCAAGTCCAAGCCCTACGTAAACCAAATAACTATTGTATTGCGTTACTCAACGCAAACCGCAAGGTCATATGCATAACTTGCAGTCCAGCCTGTGCCGTCATCAAACGAAGAGACACCATCGCCAGTTCCTGAGCTAATCCACAAGAACCAGCAGTTTAAACCGTCACTTGCAGATTGCGCTGCGAGCCAATCGACATTGGTCGCAGAGAAGTCCATGTTCCATTCCATAAGTTCATAGAGCCCTGCGAACAACTCGCCTGTTGCAACCTTTGTTGCTGGAACATCCAACGACTCTGTCGTGACCGTTCCGGGAGTACCTGATCCACTATCGTCATACGCACGTACATTGAAGCCGAAGTCCGTTGTGCATGTACCCCAACTGCCACTGTAGTACAGTTGCAAGCCCCAAATAGTCATGTTACTCATCGAGTCTGTGTTAACCAATTCAGCGCGGTTATAGTAGATATTGTTTGTTGGGTCATCGGTTGATGTACCAGCGGACCAACCATCGTCAACACCATGAGGGTATTGGCAAGGCAAATTTCCGCAATCAATTTTTGCACAAGATGTTCCAACACCTCTGAATGTTCCGCCGAAAGTAATGCAACTTTCTTCGGTCATATCGTCAAGGCACTGATCAATAGTCATGCAACACGCACCAATCATAGGCATGCAATTGTTGACATCTTCGCATGTGGAATCAAAGTGCCACGTACCGTTCTTGGAAGCACAGGCATCCATGCTTACATCAGCAACACATACTTCTCCAACACAACATGCGCCGGTTGCTGCTGCACCTGCATCAAGTTGTAACCAGTAATTTGCACCGTTGGCACAAGTCCAATCTGTATTCCAATCGGAAGCACCTACCCAGAAGCAATAATTGCCGGGAGCCAATGGCGCGAAGTCGTGTTCTACAATTTGCCCTGGTTCAACTACGATGTTCTGCACAAATGCAACTTTATCAACATCAATAATAGCAAAGATTGTTGTAACGCCTTCTGTTTCACAAGTAATTGAGAAATTACCACCTGCGTTCAACGCGTTACAAGAGAACCAGTCGGTGTCACGGTAAGTGCTGCCTGAAACATCAACAAACACAGAAGCTTCACCGCAAAGTGGAACGCCGATTGTCAGTGGATCCATATTTCCATTGCCATTGAGCCCTATATTGCAATCCGTCGTAGAGTCGTCTCCATCTACCCAACAGTCATCACAATCAGAATCAGCGCCATCTGGACATCCCGAATACGGTGTGTCGCAAACTATGTCAGCGCACATTGTGTCGTCACCTTCATAATTGCCACCTGCTGATTCGCAATCTGCTTGTGTCATTCCATCGCCACAGTTTGAATCTGTGCAACAAGCTCCCATCGGCGTACAGTTGTCACCCCACGTACCAATAACAAGTAAAACATCGCTAACGTTCACGCAGCAATCACCGTTTGGCATCGGCGCAACATCGCCCGCTGGTCTAAATGTGCCATCGCCACATTCGCCCCACGAACCTATGATTGCAAGAACATCACTGACGTCAATAATCATGTTTCCAGTAACGTCTCCGGTGCATTCCGTCGGTAACGGAGCGTCGCAAGGATCCAGTGCAGCACCGCTGTGAACGCGGTAGGCAGCTTCGCCAGTCATTTGTTGCATGTTGCCAGGCATTCCAAAGCCACCACCTGGGTTAGCTTGGTAACCTAATATGCCGTCACCCATAAGAGTGTCAGCGCAGCCTGTTTGGCCGCCAGTAGCAAAGTCATTACCAGGAATCATTGATACCCAGTTTGTGCCATTAGCAGAAACCATATCAGCTGGCATGCTGATTACAAAACCAGCGCCTGCCCAAGTAGCACTTTGTGATGCATCAGCAGCATCAGAGTAACTTGAAGCAATGTCGCCCATTAAATCTACAGCGGCGGCTGTTGGATCAGAGTAAAGGTTAGCGGTGTACCCATGAACGGTTGAAGGATCGGAAAAACCGTTCCAACCGTTAAGGCACATTTCAACCATATTTATAGTTTCACCTGCTCCGGTGAAGTTGTCCAGTGTTGCGATATCGTAGATATCGTATGCGGCTTCAAAATCTTGGCAGCCTGTAATATTGGTGCCAACCATTGAACCATCATCTGGACCGATTTGATCCATTATGACATCGCCTGATGCAATTGTTGCTGCACTCAATGCGACCAAAATATTTCCCGTTACTTTCATAGCACTAATCCTCTCTCTTTCGTTCAAATGAGTTGTTTCGTATCTTTCCAGATACGATTGTTACCTAAAGCACGAACCATGTCAACTAGAAAGAAAATTTGGGCTTAATCTATCCAATAAACGACCCCCAAACACCTTTTTGGCCTCAAATGATCCAACTGTCAATCTTGTTTGCGATGCGAAAGGACCCAATCAACTATACGCGGACTGTACGAGTGATTAAATCTTGGACCGTGTGACGCGCCGTGAATAGTCCAGAGTTCTGATACTTTATACGACTCGTCATTCGTATAACGCAGCACTGTCGTGTCTTCGCCAACAACATTGGTTACCAGATCAATCGTGCCTTTTTGCTTAGGAACCATGTTGCACTTATTAAATCTCGCCCACATCTCTACTGTCTCACGCGCACTTGGATAACACTTGCTTTCCCAACAACCACCATCGTATTTGATAATTTTATCTTCCGTGCCGTGTACTTGTAACACGTGCACTGGCTCACTTGGTTCGTGGTCATCCCCAACCAAAAACATCGCACCTGCTAAGCTTTGTACTGATGCAATTTTGTCAGCATGTTCGCACGCCATACGTAATGACATAAAACCACCGTTGGAGTGGCCAAGAAAATGAATGCTCTTTTGGTCAACCGTATACTTCGATTCAACCAACTCAACGAGGGCTCGTAAATACCCTGAGTCATCTACACCAGAGTCTTCCATATCACAACATGCTTTTGTCGCGTTCCAAAAACGTTTATCCTCTGAATTTTTGGTGCCATCTGGAACACAGAGAATAAATTTTTTTTCATCCACCAATCGAATCATGCGCCAATATTTTTTGACAATCTCACTGCTACCGGTGAACCCGTGCAATGCAACAATGAGGGGAAGTGGTTTTTTGCTGTCGTAGGAATCTGGAATGTAGACCGAAACATCCCCCCGCCCTGCATCCACCGTGACCATTGTTTCGCTTAGCGCCGTTTGAACAGAGG
>JACNLR010000100.1 GCA_014381385.1 Planctomycetota bacterium
GCTTCTTGCAACGGGGAACAAATCAGAATTAGCGGTTGGGTACAGTACGTTGTACGGTGATATGTCTGGTGCTATTTCAGTTATCGGTGACATCTATAAAACAGATGTGTGGGCGATGGCAACATGGATAAACAGTCAATATGAAACGTGTGGTTTTACTTCACCGCCTATTCCAGAATCTTCGATAACGAAACCGCCCTCTGCAGAGTTGCGCCCAGATCAACTCGACCAGGATTCGTTACCACATTACGATGAACTCGATACAGTCTTGCGGTTACACGTAGATTTGGACATGGACGTAGATGACATCGAAGAAGAAATCGATGTTCCATTGGATTGCATTGCAAAAATTATTCGGATGATCGATATAGCACAATTCAAACGCGACCAAGCAGCTGTTATTTTCAAAACATCGCCACGTTCGTTTGGGCGTGGCCGAAGAATGCCAATAGTCATGAAACGTTCTTGGATTACATCGAGGGAAACGACATGACTATCAAACTATTGCCAACTGTGCTTATCAACCAAATCGCAGCTGGCGAAGTGGTGGATCGCCCCGCGTCGATTGTCAAGGAGCTTGTAGAGAATGCAATTGACGCAGGAAGTACGCGAATAGAAATCCAACTCGACCACGGTGGTAAAGATGGAATTCGCGTCAGCGATAACGGCTATGGCATCGCTCCCGATGAGTTAGAACTTGCAGTAACCCCACATGCAACGAGCAAAATTTCAGAAGAAGCAGATCTTTCAGCGATTGCATCACTTGGATTTAGAGGGGAAGCACTTGCATCGATTGGTTCCATTAGCCATTTGATTCTAAAAAGTAGATGTTCAGAAGATGAATCTGGAACACTCATCGAAGTCGACGGCGGTCTAATCGCTGGGCCAAAACCAGTTGCTGCGAGCGTTGGCACAACTGTTGAGGTAAAGCGGTTGTTTTTTAATACGCCCGCCCGTCGTAAGTTTTTAAAATCAGATGGCGCAGAAACTACTAGGGTCCGCGATGCTGTGCAAAGACTTGCTGCATCGCACGCAGATGTTTCGTTCACTTTGAAAAGTGGGGAGAAAACACTTTTAGAATATCCAAGCGCAAGCGTAAAGGAACGCATATTGTCAATTTTTGGCGGGGAACTTGATGGAGAACTGATTGAAATCAATGAGAGTATGACTGGGATTACGCTCTGGGGACTTGTGGGTAAGCCAAGTGTCGCCCGCCCAACATCTCGGCATATACGTGTGCACGTCAATGGTCGATCGATTTCAGATAGTTCGATAACGCATGCGCTCAAAGAAGCGTTTCGTGGGCTTATCGAACCAAAGCGGTGGCCGACCGCTGCGCTTTTTCTGGAGATGGAACCAAGCCAAGTGGATGTAAATGTACACCCACAAAAAAGTGAAGTTCGCTTCCGCGATCGCGATAAAATTTGGAGGCTCGTAAACAATACAGTTTCAGGAGCGCTTGCAAAAGAAGATATTGTTCCGGCGTACGTGCCCAGCGCACAGACATCCAACGTCATCGGGAATGCAACGCAAGTGGAGTTTGGTGCAGGAAGTTCGCGGTCTTTTTCTATAGATCAAGCACGAAGAGCAATTGCTGGTATCGAACTTCCTTCGCATGCTACGCCACTGCCAACCATCCTTGGACCCGATGCAGTGATGCAGGTGCAAAAATGTTTTCTAGTCACGCAAGATGAGCAGGGCATTTTGATAATTGATCAGCACGCACTGCACGAACGTATTATATTTGAGGAATTTTCAACGCGTATGGCAAAGGGGAATTTGGAATCGCAAAGAATGCTTGTCCCAGATGCTTTTGAAGCCGATAGCGGGCAAATTGAAGCCCTTGAAACGCACGCTTCACTTTTTGAAAAACTAGGTATCGATGCGTCGGCTTCTGGACCCGCTTCTATTTCTGTATATGCGTTACCTACAATTTTAGTTTCGCGTAACGTTGATGGCGCATCGTTTATACGAGAATTGTTAGACAAGTTGGGCAACAGTGATTGTCCAAGCAGCGAAGAAGAAGCGCTCAGTGAAGTTCTTGACATGATGTCGTGCAAAGCTGCGATAAAGGCGGGGGATTATTTAAATCCGCAAGAACTTGCTGATTTGTTACAGAAGCGAAAAGAAATTGAGCGTGGAAGCAATTGCCCGCACGGGCGGCCGACAACTATGCGTCTGTCCATAGAAGAATTGGAAAAACGTTTTGGCAGGCGCTGAAAAGAAATGCAAAGTGTTGTTTTTTGCAGCAGCAGCACAAGCGATGGATTGTCGAGAAAAAGAAATCCAGTTTGCGAGTGACGCAACGGTTGGTGATGTTTTTGACTCACTCGCTCAGGGTTGCGAATCTCTTGCCATATTGTCTTCTAGTTGCGCATTCGCAATTGATGGGAAACTTGCCCATAGAAAAACGATATTGCATGATGGTTGCACGATTGCAATACTGCCACCTGTGAGCGGCGGGTAATGGCACCGTTACCTACATATAACGAGGCTCTTAATGCTGCGCTTACTAATACAGTGAAAGTAAGCACAATCGAATCCGTTGATTTGGCATCGGCAGCAAGAAGAATTTTGGCTGAGGATATTGTTGCTGACCGTGATTTACCGCCTTTTAACAGAAGTCAAATGGATGGGTACGCAGTTGTTGCAAGCGAAGTGAAAAGCGGCGTCAAAATGCGTGTCGTTGGGGAGGTTGCAGCAGGCGCTACGTTTGAAGGTGAGTATGCTCCAAACACATGCGTTTCGATTGCGACCGGCGCGCCGGTACCCGATTGTTTTGATGCTGTGGTGCAGCATGAACTAACGGATAAAGGAAGCGATGTAGTCGAATTTCATTGCGACGATGTAAAACAAGGGAAATCGATTCACAAGCAAGGCGTTGACGCAAAAGCAGAAGATGTGCTTGTTGCGGAGCACATAAAACTAGCGCCGCAACATATTGGTATTGCAGCAAGCGTAGGCTTGCATGAGATTAAAGTTCTCTCCAAACCAAAAGTAGTAGTTATCACAAGTGGTGACGAAGTTATACCGCCAGAAGAAACACCGCTACCACATCAAATTCGAAATGGAAACAATGCGATGGTTGCAGCGGTGTTTGCGACGCTTGGGTGTGACGTGGTAGATTCACACCACGTGTTGGATGACCCAGAAGCAACGGAAGCAGCAATCGCGAAATCGCTGGATGGGCACTGCGATTTGGTTGTAACAATTGGTGGTGTTAGCGCTGGTAAGCGAGACTTTTTCCCAGCGACGTTTGCAAACTCGGGCATAGAACTCGCAGTAAAGGGCGCCAATATTCAGCCGGGCAAACCCGTCATCGTCGGCAAACATACAAACGCAGTAGTGCTTGGACTTCCGGGCAATCCTGTTTCAGCGCTTGTTTGTTGTTGTGTTTTTGGTTGGCCGATTGTACGCAAACTGCAAGGCATTTCTCCCGAATTACCGTGGCAAAACGCACCACTTGCAACAAATGTGCAACCAAACCCAAACCGACGTTGCTTCCGTCCTTGCCAACTTGTCGATGGAACTGTAGCAGTTCCAACGTGGCAAGGGTCAGGTGATTTGGTGCATACTGCAACGACGCATGGCCTTGTGCAACTTCCGCCGTCTACAATTGAATTGCGCGAAGGCGAACCAGTTTCGTGCATTGCGTATCCATGGGTTTAGGGAAGTCGCATCGTGTATCACGGATCAAAATCAACGTCAGACAATACCGAAAGTAAATCTGTAATGTCGACCATGCCATCTTGAATGACATCTTCGCAACAATCATCGCATGCACCAAATGCAGCAATAACTGCGAGTAAATCTTGCACATTAATTGAGTTGTCTTCGTTTACATCAGTTGGCGCTGGATAGAACGTGATTTCAAGCGAATAAAATTTGCCTCTAATCCATTCTCCAATATAAAAGCCATTCCAAAATGATGCTGGCTCCATTGGCAACAATATTGGCGTATATAATTGCAATTCTAATTCTTCAAAGGTATCCTCTGGAAAACACATTAAAAGTTGAATGGGAAAATCATTGAACTCCCCGTATGTCTCGGGATGCGTAACTTCAGAACCAAGATAATAAAAATATACTGGGCCAGTTACTGAGAACATATCTACAGGAGGGAGCCCTGTATTTAGAATTTGATTATTGCGTAGTTCTAGTTTTGGAGAAATTCCTGAAAAGGATAAAGGAAACTCGTAAGTGTCCTGCCCAACGATCAGGTGATGTGAAATCGTAAAGGGATATTTCATTCCATGGCTAGAAGGAATACCTTCAGCAGTGGAATCCATAACAAATGTAAAAACAAGGGGGTCGCCTGCCTCGTATTGGGTAGAAATTACGACCTCGCCGGTGAACCGATACTCAACGAATCCA
>JACNLR010000194.1 GCA_014381385.1 Planctomycetota bacterium
GATGACAAAGAGTGGGATAAAAGTAGTAATAAGCATCTTCTAAGTATATCTTTGTGTGTAAAAGCAGGAGTCAGTACAATACAACGATGACAAAAAGTATCGCATTTCTATTTACACTTTTTCTTGCTTCGTTTTCACAAGCACAGATTCGTGTGGTAAGTTACAACGTGCATTTTTGCTCAGCGGACATGGATGCAATGGAAACTGTCCTTACGGAGGCATCTAAAGATGACTCGCATGGTAAATCAATTCCAGTTACGATTTTCATGTTCCAAGAAGTGACCAATGGGAAGCAAAAGATACTCCATGGTCTTATTGGTGATTCCTACTCCAGCGGCACATACACAAACAGCGGAGAATCGGGTGGCGCGCAAGCGATGTTTTACCATGGTGAACAATTTATCGAAAAGCCAGAAGACCATGTTGACATTTACACAGGTGCAACCCGTAACGCCGACCGATGGCACGTCATTGGGATTGGCGAAAACGAAGGTGTTGACCTCTGGGTGTACAGCGCGCACTTGAAAGCATCAAAAGGAAGTGAGAACAAAACCCAGCGAGAATTTGGTGCGAAAGCGATTTTAGAAAACATTGAAACGTTACCTGAAGGCTCAAACGTCATCGTTGTTGGCGATATGAATTTTTACTCAGTGCGCGAGCCCGCGTATACAGCATTAGTTTCCGTGCTTATTGATCCACTTGGTACAGATGAGTGGGCCGGTGAAGACGACGCAAGCAAACACACGCAATCTCCAAGAAAGCAACGAGGCGGTGGACTTGCCAGTGGTGGGCTCGATGATCGTTTTGATTTTCAGTTCATTAGTAAATCATTGCAAGATGGCGCTGGGCTTGACATCGTTCGGGGGTCGTATCACTCGCTTGGTAACGATGGAAAACATTACGACATAGCAATTAATGAAGGCGAGAATGCATATTTTTCAACAGACAGGGAGCGCAGTAATGAACTTGCTACTGCGTTACACGAAGCGTCTGACCACATCCCTGTAATAGCTGATTACGATGTCGTAAAGGTAGAGAAATCAAATGCGGGTTCAATTCCTTTAGATTGACGATATTCCTATTTTTTTGTGGCTTTTATGCATACAGAGTGTACACTTGAGCGAAGGTATGTGCATGCTGAATCGTTTATCATTTGTAATTTGTGCGCTTTGGATTTCGGGTGCTGCATCTGCACAGATACGAGTGATGAGCTACAACTCAGCTCAGTTCAATGGTGATGCAAACGCGATGGCAGAAGTGCTCCAAGCGGCATCTTCTGATGACTCGCATGGTTTCGCAGTACCCGTTTCGATTTTCTTGTTTCAAGAAGTCGATGAAGCGGAATTGTCGACGTTACAGAAAGTCGTAGGTACTGGGTACACGATGGGTACGTTTACCGACCAAAACGATAGCAGTTGGGGTGGTGCGCAAGCGATGTTTTACAAATCGACGCAATTTGTTGAAAACACTGCACTGCACGAAGATATCTTTACAGGCGCAGGACGTCACGCAGACAGGTGGGCGTTAAACATTTCTGGGTACAGCGAAAAACGACTATATGTATATAGCATGCATTTAAAGGCATCCACGGGATCTGACAATCAGGAAACACGAAGGAGTGGGGCTGAAAATGTTCGAGACGACATCATGACATTGCCAACGGGCAGTCACGTTATTGTTGTGGGCGATATGAACTTTTATTCTCCAAGTGAACCGGCGTACTCTTGGTTCACGGACGCAGGCAACGGGGTCGTTATTGATCCACTCGGGAACGGCAATGCATGGTCTGGGGGCTCGAATGCTTTGAAGCACACACAATCACCGTTACTTACACAAAACGGTGGTTTGGTTGGCGGTGGTCTTGACGACCGCTTTGATTTTCAATTCTTGTCGCCGTCGCTGATTGATGGTGGTGGGTTTGACATAATAAATGACACATACCGATCGCTAGGTAACGATGGTAATCATTACAACATTGCGATTAATACAGGGAATAACTACTACTTCCCTGGAGATACCCCTCGAGGCAATGACCTCGCAGACAAGTTAATTAATGCTTCTGACCACCTTCCTCTCATCGTAGATTACCAAGTGCCTGCTGTCCTAGGCTGGAATTGGAATCCTGCAGCGAGTCGAGTTTTAGTTGGAGCGGATACCTCTGCTGAATTCGAAATCCGAAACGATGCGCCCGTTATTCATGCACTAGGCGCTGATATGTTGCATGTTGATGTCGTTGCTACTGGCGATATTACTGGAAGTACTTCTGTATCGGTCGCTGCACTTGCACCTCCAGAAATTGTCTCGTTTCCAATTGATACTTCTGTTGTTGGTGATTGGAATGCGTCGGTATCGTTGACCTCGACAAGCCAAGAAACACAGAGTACCCCCGAAATAGTAAAACTAGGCGGTCAAGTTATAGAACACGCAAACGCATCGTTCGCATTCGCACAAGATTTGGATTGGCACACCTATGATGTTTCGTTCGAAGAAGGCACGGGTGTGCATTCATTTGATGTGTGGTTGTTTAATTATGGTTACGACGGCTCGCAGTCGCTCCTTGAAATTGATGATGTGACTACGCCTGATTTGCCACTTACGTTTAGCGGTGTATCAACTAATTCTATTGGTTCACTTCCGGCATTAATGACATTTCAAATTGATTCAGACACAGTTGCGCCCGACATCTATACATCTTTCCTCCCTATTACGCATAGCGATGAAAACATAGCAGGCGAGCAATCAGGAATCTCGATGCTTACAGTACGAGTTGAAATCATCCCCGTTGGTGGCTGCGCAGAGGACATAGATGGGGATGGGGAAGTAGATGTCGCGGACATATTGATTTTAATCGCGAATTGGGACAGCAGCGATCAGTTGTACGATTTGGACGGCAACGGGATTGTTGGTGTAGGCGATTTACTCCTTTTAATCGCCGCTTGGGGTCCTTGTTCGTAATCTATGGCACTGTGAGGGGTGTTCATACGTTTCTGAGTCAATAAAAACCATACAAATTACCTATTTTCTCTTTGCGTTGCATGCATTTTGTACTATTCTTGATTTTGGTAGTTGGAACGAGAATGCGAGCTTATGGCCGCAAAACAAATGGAGATGAGATGATTACAAAATTACTTTCTACTGTAGGTGCATTATGCGCAGTAACCGCACTTGCAACGGCTGGTCCAAACGATGTTTGGTTAAATGAAATTCATTACGACAACGGGGGCGGAGATATAAACGAATTGATTGAAATCTCGATTGGTAATGCGATTACTCCTTCAGATGTAACCGTGAGTTTGTACAACGGAAGTAACGGAACTGTATATAACTCGCTCAATGCAGTTGGAGATATGACAACTGGGCAAGAGCAAGGTGGCATGCAATTACACTGGGTGATTTTGCCTCCAAACGGAATACAAAATGGCTCGCCAGATGGCGTTGCAATTGATATTGCTGGAACAGTTGTGCAATTTTTAAGTTACGAAGGCACGATGACCGCAACCGATGGACCTGCAATGGGCATGACGTCTGTAGATATCGGCGTTGCAGAATCTAATGCAACTGATTCGCTTTCATCCCTTGGCTTAACGGGTGTTGGCTCCTCATACAGCGATTTTTCGTGGACAACGTTCCCTGTTAATTCAGCAGGGCAAATCAACTTTGAGCAAGAAATACTTTCTGGTGGAGGCGGTGGTGCAACCCACTACGTTATGCAAAAGGGTACAACATTTTCACCTGCTAAACTTGATGCGATGACTGGTGATACGATTATTTGGCAATGGTCAAGTGGTATTCACACTGTAACTTCAGGCGCCGACTGTATTCCAAATGGCATATTCGATGCGCCCTTAGACAGTACAGATAATAGTTTCGAGTGGGTTGTTCCTAATGACTCATCTTCAATCGTGAAGTACTTTTGCCAGCCACACTGTAACTTTGGCATGATCGGTGTTATTTCTGTTCTAGATGGCGCTGGTCCAGACGCAGACGGCGATGGTTGGGAAGACGATGTAGACAACTGTCCAAATACTGCCAACCCAGGTCAAGAAGACTGCGATGGAGACGGTGTCGGCGATGCTTGCGATGACGATGTTGATTGCAATAATAATGGCATCCCAGATGCCTGCGAATATTTTGACGACTGCAATGAAAACGGTGTCCCTGACGAATGTGACTTTGCAGATGGTACGCTTCACGATGACAATCAAAATGGTTACCCTGACGAGTGTGAAGATCCTGCAATCCAAGTGCAGTTGCAAGAAATTCGAATCGATCAGCCTGGCGCTGACAATGACGAGTATGCAGAAATACGAGGAGATGGAAACCTTATGCTCAATGGCTTGTG